>JAKBZR010000003.1:74392-80500 GCA_021842405.1 bacterium | reverse complement strand
GAGGAATCGCCAGCGCCGCCAGAAGCTGCCGCCCGACCTGGCCGACGACATCATGCCCAAGAACATCATCATGATCGGCCCCACGGGCGTGGGCAAAACCGAGATTGCCCGCCGCTTGGCGAAGCTGGCGAGCGCCCCCTTTGTGAAGGTGGAAGCGACAAAATACACTGAGGTGGGCTATGTTGGTCGCGACGTGGAGTCGATGGTTCGCGATCTGGTACAGGTTGCTTACTGGATGGTGGAAAACGAAAAGTTGGAGGAAGTGCAGGATCAGGCAAGGGAGTTGGCGGACCGGCGGATCGTGGAGATTATGCAGCCGCTGCGAAGCCGGGATGGGGACGATCGCTCTCAGCCGATCCGCAACCTTTTCGGCCAAATATTTGGACAAGCGGGCGAAGATTCAGTCACCTCCTCTTCCACCACACCACCCGCGTCTCAAACAGAAGAAGAGCGCCGCCAGCTCGAGCGCGAGATGCGCATTCGTGCTCGACTGTTCGATCAAATCCGCAAGGGGCTTCGGGACGAGGATGTTATTGATATCGAAGTCGAAGAGGGTCGCTCGCCGGTAATGCAGGTCTTTTCTCCGCAAGGCATGGAAGAGATGGGGATGGACATGCAGAACTTGCTTGGCAACATGCTGCCGAAGCGGAAAAAGATGCGCAGCATGAAGATAAAGGAGGCGCGTGAGCTGCTGACTCAGGAAGAGGCGAGAAATTTGGTGGATGCCGATGCGGTGGTCCGAGAAGCGATAGAGCGTACCGAGCAGTCGGGCATTATTTTTGTGGATGAGTTGGATAAGATTGCTGGCCGCGAGGGAGGCCACGGACCCGATGTATCCCGTGAAGGGGTCCAGCGTGATATCCTCCCCATCATCGAAGGGAGCACGGTGGCCACCAAATATGGAACGGTGCGCACCAACCACATCCTTTTCATCGCGGCGGGCGCATTTCACGTCTCCAAGCCATCGGACCTCATTCCGGAATTGCAGGGGCGACTCCCCATCCGGGTGGAGCTGGAAAGCCTGAACGAGGCCGATTTCAAGCGAATCCTCACCGAGCCGCAAAATGCATTGACCCGCCAGTACGCCGATCTGCTGGCGACTGAAGGGGTGACCATTGAGTTCACGTCCGATGGAATTGAGCGGCTATCGGCGGTGGCGGCCCAGATCAACCAGCAGAGCGAGAACATCGGGGCGCGCCGCTTGCACACAGTATTGGAAAGGGTGCTGGAAGACATCAGCTTCAACGCGCCTTATGGGGAGGCCAAGAAGTTCATCATTGATGCGGCCTATATCGAAGGACGCCTGAAGGATGTGCTGCAAGATCAGGATTTGAGCCGGTATATCCTCTAACCGGTTTATTGATTGACGAATACCTTGGCTACGCTCGGATGATGGCTAAAACCTCATCGCGACGGCGCTCCATCTCCGCTTCCGTTCGGGCCTCCAGGTTCAACCTGACCACCGGGTCGTTGGCCGACGGCCGCACGTTGAAATGCCAGTCCGGATATTCCACCGTGATTCCATCGAGGTAAGAGATGCTTCCGTCGGCATAGTGCTTGGCGAGCCGGTCAATTACGGTAGAGACGTCGGAGACCGTTGAGTTTATTTCGCCGGACAGGTGGTAATATCCCAGGCTGCCGACCAGCTTTTTCAAGGAGCGCGTTTCGGTGGAGAGCATCTGAAGCAGGCTTAAAAACGGGATGAAGCCGTTATCGGCATAGAAATGATCGCGGAAATAGTAGTGGCCGGATACCTCTCCGCCAAACACCGCGTTCTCCCTCCGCATGGTCTGCTTGATAAACGAGTGGCCTACCCGCTCGGCGATGGGGCGACCGCCCAAACGGGTGACCCAGTCCTTCACCGCCCAAGATGAGCGAATGTCGTACACAATGGCTGAGCCGGGGTAGCGCTTTAGAAAATGACGGGCGACCAAGGTGGTGATGAAATCGCCCGGCACGAAACTCCCCTCTTCGTCTAAGAAATAAACCCGGTCGGCATCGCCATCCCAGGCGACCCCAAAATCGGCGCCGGAGTTCGGTATCGCCGCGATAAGCTCCCGAATGTTCTCGATCTCAAACGGGTTGGCCTCATGGTTGGGAAAGCGCCCATCCGGCTCGAAGTAGAGTGGAGTGAGCTTGCATTGGGGTAGCGCGTTCAGCAGTGGTTCAGCGATGATACCGCCGACCCCATTCCCGGCGTCAGCGATGATTTGAAACGGTTGTATCTCGCCGGGATTGATGAAACCGAGCAGGTGCTGCACGTATTCCTGCACAATATTTTCTTTGTGAATATGTCCTGTTTTGGCCTTATCTTCGAAATTGCCGGCTAAAACCAGATCTCTCAGCTCTTCCATGCCGGAGCCTTGCCCCACCACGCGAGCGCCGCTGTTCACGATCTTCATTCCGTTCAGCTCTTTGGTGCAATGGGAGGCAGTGATCTGCACGGCCGGAATGTTTCGCTTACCAGAGATGTAGTAGACCATATCAGTGGTGGCGTATCCGATATCCAGCACATCCACGCCATGCCGATTGAAGCCCTCGGCCAGCGCATCTCGCCACGATGGGCTGGAGAGGCGAGCATCATGACCGATTGCGACCAACTGTGCATTAAAGAGCTTGGCGAGTCCGCGCCCGATCTGCTCCACCCCAGCCAGATCGAGGGGTGCTTGAAAGGAGCCGGAATCATTAACTTTGCCGTAATAGATGCTCTCTTCCGTCACGAGGTCCGGCACGATGGCCCTTATATCGTAGGTGCGAAAGACTTTACGATCTACCAATGAGTTTTCTCCTTTACGCGCTGATATAGGCCGGCAGATTTATCGTAATACGATCGGTGCAAAACGCTCAATCATTCGACAATCCCATATCTTCCAGCGCTCGAGCGTCGAGCACTTTATCGGCCAGTGCGTCCAGCTCACCAGCTTCTTCAATCTGCTCGATACGGGTAACCACCTCTTCCGGCAGATCGTTGAACCGGTGGCGCAATAGTCGCAGCAGAGTCTCGCGTTTTCCTCTCAAGATGCCTTGCGTGATTCCCTGCTCGATACCTTGCGCGATTCCTCGCTCGATACCTTTCTTGAGGCCACGCTCCTCGTAAGCCGTTAACATCTCTTTCACCTCCTGCAAATCGGAATCCTCAACCAGGAGAGTTATCTCCGCCTCCTCCTCTTGATTCAACTTCAGATACCGGTCAATCACATTTACCAGCAGTGAACGTCTTGCATCATCCAATTGTGTTCGTGCTAACCGCTGGTACGCTCGCAATTTCCGCCGCACTCGGCTCACCCGCTCTTCACGCATGAGAGCACTTAACGCCGGCGCCAATATATTTTCCCGCTCCAAGTACTCCTCTGCCGGTAGATCGGGAAGACCCACCGCCGAATAGCGAAACCTTATAATTTCCTTGCTGAACAACGACTCCTCATAATGCTCTTCTGTTAATCCGCCCGCACCTGCTGACAGATAGACCACTACCGGGAAGACACGATGCTTCCAGCGGAGCCGCAGCAGGCTGTAGTACTCCCACATCCGGTATGGAACATTGATCTCGCGCCTTGCCTGAACCTCAATGTGAATCAGGATGGTCTCGACCTCACCATCCTTCGCGTATGCTTCAACCAGCAGGTCCGGCTCGCGACGTGCGCCCACTGGCAGGTCGGTAAAGATCTCCTTTTCGATCAGTCGAATCCGACTGAAGTCAAGCCGTTCCGCCACCTCTGGGAAGAAAAGCTCTACAAACTCGGCAAAAAAGGCCCACAGGACCGTCTTCCACAACTGATCGTGCGACAACACATCTCCTCTCTCTCGAACGGGGTAGCCACTCTTTTCTTCCAAGGATTGGAATATGGAGCTCACTCTCAGGATCGATGCTTCAGCGTCAGTTACGCCGATATAGTATACACGGAAAAAGGGGTTGAATTATGATGAAAGAGTTCTGTTCTACGGGAATGATTTTCGGCCCCCCCCACCCCGGCCCTCCCCGCAAGCGGGGAGGGGTGGGAATTTAGCGGCGGTGCTTTTATCTTGTCCCCCAGTCCCTCTTAATCCCCTCCCCCGTTTACGGGGGAGGGTTAGGGTGGGGGTGCATCCAATATGGTCGTAAATGATTCCCGCAAAACTGAACTCTTACATTATGATGCAGGGTCGGACATATACAGTATAATGAAGGGTATCAGCCAGATAAAAGACCATTCTCAATAAGTTATCCGCTGCCGACGTTGAAAATTGTGAAGCTTTGAATCCGTGCCTGAATAGTGCGGCAGCATTATGGCAGAAAACGAGGATGAGCGATGCAAGTTCAACCCACACCCGTTCGCCTCTCTCCCTGGTGGAGACATTCCATCATATTGGTGATGATCGCCGGTTTTTCATTGCTGATTACGGTAACCGTGCTTACCTACACGAATGCGCCTCCCATTCCCCAATCGGTGGTGGATCAAAATGGAAATGTGCTTTTTACTCGAAAGCAAATTCTTCATGGTCAAAGCGTTTTCTTTAAGTACGACTTAATGGATTACGGTACGCTTTGGGGGCATGGCGCCTACTTGGGTCCCGATTTTTCAGCCGATTATCTGCATCACGAGGCGCTGATATGCGCCGATATCATCTCATCGCAGCGCTTCGGGGAGCGGTTTTCACAGCTTTCCACCGGTCAACGCGCTTCGGTATTGGCGGATGTCAAACGAACGCTGAAGACAAACCGCTATGAGCCGGCGCTTCACACACTGGTCTTTACCGCTCCAGAAGTGGTCGCTTATCACGAAGAGCAGCAACGATGGCGGCGCTTTTTTAACGGAACACTACCGGCGCCCGGCCTTTCGCCGAAATACATTGAAGGACCGAACGAGCTAAGCGACCTCGTCTCTTATTTCGCCTGGGCAGCCTGGGCTACCGTCGGCGACCGACCGGGCGCCGACTACTCTTACACCAACAACTGGCCCTACGAGCCACTGGTCGGCAATGTGCCGAATGCCTCAACCTACCTCTGGAGTGCCTTAAGTCTTATCACCTTGTTGGGTGGTCTCGGCGTGGTGCTTTTCGCAGTGGGGAAATTTGATTATCTCGGATGGAGAGGCGATCATAATAACCTAACGCACCCCGTAAATACTGAACCGTGGAAGCTAACATCAAGTCAGTGGGCGACCGGAAAATATTTCGTTGTAGTTGCCGGCCTCTTCTTGATACAGGTATTGGCGGGTGGTGCGTTGGCGCACTTTAGGGTCGAACCGAGTCGTTTCTACGGATTTGATCTGGCAAAGTATCTGCCATGGACGGTAATTCGAACTTGGCACCTTCAAATGGCGATATTTTGGATTGCAACGGCGTGGGTTGCCGGAGGTCTATTCTTAGCTGCCCGGGTAGGTGGAGGCGATCCACCAGGGCAGAAATGGGGGGTAAACCTTCTTTTCACTGCACTCGTGTTGGTGGTGCTTGGCAGCCTGTTCGGTGAGTACTTAGGCATTACCAATCAGTTAGGTCGCTTTTGGTTTTGGCTCGGCGATCAAGGTTCGGAATATCTGGAATTAGGCCGCATTTGGCAGATTTTGCTGGCAGCCGGGTTGATCGGATGGCTTATCTTAATGTTTCGCGCGTTGCGCCCGGCCATGCGGAACCCTGAAAAGAGTGAGCTGTCATCTCTATTTTTGTATACCGCCGTTGCTATTCCGGTCTTTTATCTGCCGGCCATGTTTTACGGTCCTCATACGAACTACGCCGTGATTGATAACTGGCGCTTCTGGATCATCCATCTGTGGGTTGAGGGATTCTTCGAGCTATTCGCCACCGTCTTGGTAGCCATTATGTTTAATCAATTGGGTTTGGTCAGCACACTGACCGCTACCCGTGTCGTCTATTTGGACGCAATCCTATATCTGGGCGCCGGTATTGTCGGCACCGGGCATCATTGGTACTTTACCGGCCAAAGCACATTCAATATGGGCTTGGCGGCTTGCTTTTCGGCGATGGAGATTATTCCCTTAACGCTGTTAACACTGGATGCGTGGGATTTCATTCGCTTATCTCGTGATGAGGATTTTAAGTTCGTGAATCCGATCGCCGCATCGCAGCGTTGGGCGATCTATTTTCTTATGGCGGTCGGGGTTTGGAATT
>JAKBZR010000003.1:0-74382 GCA_021842405.1 bacterium | reverse complement strand
TTGGAATTTCATCGGTGCCGGTATTTTCGGATTTCTCATCAACTTGCCCATTGTCTCTTACTTTGAAATCGGCACCACATTAACACCCAATCACGGCCATGCCGCTTTGTTTGGTGTCTTCGGCGAGTTGGCATTGGCGGTGCTGGTCTTTTGTATGCGGGCGATGCAGAGCGATCAGGTTTGGGAGCGGACTGAAAAGTACGTGCGGATCGGCTTCTGGGGCTGTAATATCGGACTTGGGTTGATGGGGATACTGGATATTTTCCCAGCAGGCGTTTTGCAACTTTGGGCGTCGCTCAGTCACGGTTACTGGTATGCCCGTCAGTTGACCTTCATTATGTCCGGGACCTTCCACAGCTTGGAATGGCTTCGAATAGTCGGAGATCTCACGTTCATTTTGGTTGGCGCGGCGCCGATCTTTCTTGCCGCACTCAACTCTTATCGGTGGCGTGATGTTAAACCGGAGGCTGCCCTTCAATCAACTGAAGTTTAGCGTTGTGCATAAATAAGTGATCACCCCGTCACTTAAGTCATGGAGGTTAAGCGATGATAGTGCTTATTGCCGGACCGGGAAAACCACCCCGCTCGACACAAGGATTGGGTTTACCCTATCTGGCTGCCGTCCTGGAAGAGGCCGGGGTCAAAGTAAAAATTTTCGATCTCTATCCGCCCTCAGAAGACACCGACAACCCCGATGTGCTTGACCAACGCCTGGCGGACGAAATCGCGCAGGAACAGCCTGCCCTTGTAGGAGTAACCATCCATACACCGTTTTATGTTGAGCGCGTGCGGCTGGCGAAGTATCTTCGTAAGCGCCTGCCCGATACTCTGCTTGTTGCGGGCGGACATCATCCCAGTGCAGAGCCCGCCGACCTACTCCAATGCTCCGAGTACGATGTGTGTGTGATTGGTGAGGGGGAAGAAACCTTGCTGGAGATTGCAGAGTTTGTCGAGAAAGGTAAGAAGCAAAGAGCCGCCGATTGGTTAGGAAATATTCGAGGCGTGGTCTATAAGCAGGGCAGCAGAATTGTCCAAAATCCAACACGTCCTCCGGTTCTCGATTTAGACACCTTGCCGTTTCCCAGCCATCATCTACTGGGGTTGGAAAATTATGCACCCAATTCCAACCTCGGCATCAAGAGCCAGGGCATTCTCACCTACCGCGGTTGCCCGATGCGCTGTGCCTTCTGCCTGAATCCGCAAGGGCAGAGGGTGCGCAGGCGAAGTCCCCCCAGAGTTGCTGACGAGATGATGCAGGTGGTTGAGAGATTCGGAGTGCGTGGCTTCAACTTCTATGATAACCTCTTCGGGTTGAATCGGAAGCACGCAACGGCGGTGTGTGAGGAGATTCTTGTGCGCCGGTTGGATGTGGAGTGGGACTGCTGGACCGCAGGGAGCTTGGTGGATGCAGAGTTGGCCGAAAAGATGAAAAAGGCCGGCTGTGTGCGGGTTGGCTTCGGGGCGGAAAGCGGAGATGATGAAGTCTTGGAGCGTTCCCACCGCGCCTTAACAGCATCCCAACACCAGGAGGGCATTAAAATTCTCAAAGCAATGGGGCTGAAAGTGGATGCTTTCTTTATGATCGGCTTACCCGGCGAGTCGGAACAGAGCGTACGTCGGACGGTCGAGTTTGCAAAATCCTGCACTGCAGACGAGGTGTTCCTGAGCATACACCGGCCCTATCCGGGTACAGCCGTTTGGCGTAATCCGAAAGCGTATGGCGTGAAGATCGTCCGCGGGCCGGATTTCCAGGCATACCTTGAGACCGAAAACCTGTCCCGCGCAGCGATATGGGAGCAGGCTCGGTGGGCGGGAGAAGAGTTGAAGCGTTGCGGTATAAAGAGCGATTTCCTGCGGTGTGACCGATATGCATGGGAATGAGATAATTCGAATTTAAACCTCCTCTCTTTGTAATGTGGGGATGTGCTCGAGGGGACCGAACTCGACGATGACGGGCTTGTCCGGCTGAAAAAGGATAGCTTATCCTTTCAATGTGTTGTGGCGCTTTACAATCATTTTGGTCCCTACGCCCACGCATGAGGTGGCCATCACCGAAAAATATAAACAAATGTACTAGGTATAATAGTACTAATGTACTATTAATGATTTTCGAGTTTGGCTGCATAATTATTATCCGGATCGTATTATAATATGACATTATGAATTGATTCTGTTCTCTGGATAATTGTGTCTAATAATAAATGTTCTCATTAATAAATATCAAGCTGAAAAATTATCCTTGACCGCTCTGACCGATGCCTAAACGCCCGATCGCTTGAAGATTGGATGTGAGGGAAAGGCATTCGAGTTGGTTGCGGAAGGATTGGGTTTTCCGGATAAAACCAGATCCTAACCTGGTTCCCCAATAATCGGAGTAGAAGCCTAGGGGAGGGAGAGGATGTGGTTTTTTATAGCGGAGCGATCGTGAAATTTATCACAGATAAATTGTTTGCAAAGCGCAAATATTTGAAAAGGACAGGGAAAGATGAGAAAACTTTACATCGTTGCCTTGATATATTCAGCGGTGATGATGTTCACTTGGGCTTATGCAGCCGAAAAAAACGACCCGAAACCGATTACCGATTCAATGGCGACAGCGGGTATGCAAGTTTTTCACTCGGTCGGTTGTTCCGATTGCCATGGCGGTCACGCCCAGGGGAACATCGGCCCTAAGCTCGCCGGCCTGTCGGTCTCTGAGGCTCAGTTTGAACAGATTATTCGGACCGGTAAAGGGATGGTCTCGTCCTACTCTCCCTCCCAAATCAGCGATGAGCAGATCGCAGAGGTCTACGCTTACCTGCAGAGCTTGAAACACCCGACCACCGTCGGCAATAAAAGCAATAAGGGACCGGCTGCTGTGGTCGGCTCACTCTGGAAAGCACCGGCGGATGGAGCTCAATCAGTGTCGTTGATCATCCTTAATCAGCCTAAACCGGTTGTCGTGGCGATTAAGGATTCCACCGTTCTGGGCGGCACTTACCTCCAAGGAGGAAAGGAGCTTCGCTTTAAGCCGGCCGATGCCGGGAAAATTTGCAAAGAGTGTTCCTCTGATGACACGATGGCGGCCTGCGTTGCCGGAACCAATCTGAAACACAGTACCTGGCAAGAGATGCTGGATATGCTTCCGCTTGGAACCGGCCTGCGTATCGCCTATAATAAGGCAGGCGATCCCAATTCGGGGCTGAAATCACTGATAGTTGACCGCCGGATGGCAATCCTGCCAATTAAAAGCTCAGCCGATCTGTCCGCCGGCCAGGCGGATCACATCCGCGCACAACTGCTTAAACTCGCAAAGCCGCTTGGTGGAACCTCTGTGGAGCTGGGTGATGGAGGCAGGCAGTGTATTATCAGCCTGAAATCCGATTGGACCAATGAAAAAGAGGCGGAGCTGGCAAGAGCGCTCGATAATCTGGGTCTCCATATCGCCTTTAAGACGGGTGAAGTGGCATCTAAATAGGCTTTTCGGCCAGTCTCTTTCTCATCATTGAAGGAAGGACCGGCAGCTTCCTTGACGCAAGTGACGGAACTACCACTTAGACCGATTTACGCCACTAGCGGAGAATCTCAAGTTGAGCTTTGTGAGTATCATTGGCAGCAAATGTCATCGCAGCCAGCAGAATGACCGCCACCACCAGATACACGCCAGCGGTAGAAGCGATGGCAGCGCTCATTCCGAATTTCGGAGAGTATATCCCAATCATCAAGGCGCCTAAGCCGCCGCCCAGCCATCCGATCATATTCATCAGACCGGCGGCGGTACCGCGCCGGGAGATCGAAACCACATCATAGAGCGAGGCGAAGATATTGGAATCGTACATTCCCTTAAAAAAGCCGAACAGACTCATCGCGACGATCAGCGTGGTGAGTTCACGCGTCTCACTACAAAGAAAGATGAACGGCGCGCCAAGAAAAAGACCGACTGCCTGCACCCCAATACGACCACTAGCGCGGCGCTGCCGCCAGCGGTCCGCCAACACTCCACCGACAGCGGCGCCAATCAAGCTGGCGAACTGTATGTAGATGGTGGCAGTAATGCCGGAGAGGGCCAGTGTCAAATGAAATTTCTCATTAAGGAATGTGGGGAACCATGTCAGAAAAACGAGCGCAACGAAATTCGCGCCAAAAAACCCAAGCAGCAGCAAAACTGCGGTGGGCGTGAGCATCAGCTCGCGTAAAAACCGACAGATCGGCATCGGCTTGGGCGCTCCTATATCCGCATTGCCGGGGATCTCAAATCGTTCCGCCGCGCCGCGCAGCGGCTCTTTGATCCAGCGGGTTAGAATGAAACCAAGTATGATGCCGCAGGCGGCCAGCAAAATAAAGGGCGACTGCCATCCGTAACGTTCTCCCATCCAGCCAGCCAGCGCACCGCCGCCGACAGTCCCGACGTAAACGCTGGTCTGGTGAATACCCATTGCCCGTGATCGGGTGGGCTTGGCATGATAGTCGCTGATGAGCGACATCGAGGCCGGAAAATAGAAGGTTTCACCGAGTCCCTCTGAGCCGCGAATTATCAGTAATTGCCAGTAATTGGTGGCGAGCGATGTCAAACCTGAGATGGCGCTCCATATCCAGAGACCGCCGATAATGACCGCCTTTCGTACGATATTATCGCCCACCTGACCGGCCCATGGCGCCGATACCGCATAAACCCAAGTAAATACCGCCGCTATCAATCCGAGCTCAGGATCGGACAATCCAAGATCTTTTTTTAGCAGAGGATAGATTGAGTAGATCGCTTGGCGATCGGCATAGTTGAAGAAGCAGATGAGCCACAGCATCCCAACCACCGCCCATTTATAACGACCGTTCGAAACAGAGACGGAGGCACCCTCGCCGGCGGAAGCGGATCTGTCATTGCTCATTGGAGATTCTCCTAAAATCACGTCTCAACATGGGCTCATCCAAACAAAAACGGCTTAGTATAGTGATGATTGTAATGGATATTTAAGCCGGCTGCTAACCTTTGACCAGCCATACCTCGGCGACCTGGCACCCGCGACCTTCGATCTTTTCCCATTTCAAGCGAAGCTCACCACGGCGGGTCGCTTTGAGTGGCAGCGGAAACTCCATAACCGATGGGGGATGGGTTCCCCTCAAGGGGCCATGGATTAAGATACCATTGGCGGTCAATTTCATCAAGGCGTTGAAGCGGCCGTTATAGACCACTCTTAAACGATAGTGAGCGGCGGGATCAAGCCCAGTGTAGTACATCTCAAGCGGTGTATCGTACAGAGTGGAAGCCTGATTATTCCAAGAAATCCTATAGTTAAGGCTGTCTCCGCCAAATTCATCGAGAGCGGAACGAACGAAACCGGGGTCGCGCTCCCATCCTTCCCCGCGCACGAGATGAGGCTCCCGAGCCGGGTTGCCTAAATCATCATAGTAACCGCCCGGACCTGGTTCAGTCCAATTGACAAGTTTTTCCAATCCAGCCAGCCGCTCCTCCTCATTTGGCAGCGACAAGACGGCTTTGATCTGGTCTATCAGCCAGTTACGATCATTAAGCGGTCGCTTTAAAGCATCAAGTACCGCTCCCCGTTCTTCTCCTGCGGCGTGGTAGAGAGGAACACTCATTTGCATTCCGACGCTTTGCCAAAGCGCTTCCCCAAGATCGAGTATTTCATGCTCCATCGCTTCAATTTCTCTCGTCGAGTAGCGTTGCTCGAGTATTCGACGGGCTGATTGGGTCGCCTTCGCCGACCCAATACGACGTGCTTGCTTGAGTATTTTCAGCGCTTCTTCCTCCTGCCGCGTCTCACCAATCAATCGTTCCTGAACATAGACATCGTAAAGCGAGCGGAAATAGCACTGCTGGAGCCTCCAATTTCCACGGCCAAATTCACCGACCGCCTGCCATATTCGGCGCCATCGAGCGAGCGCCTGCCTTGGGCGCGGGTTTTTTAATAACGGCCCCTGCCAATTCTCCTCCAATGCCAGTAATCCGTTCGCGACCGGCACGGCGTGCTCCGCTCCAAAAAATGCTCTACCGTACTCAACCAGAATATCCTGAACGGGTCGAGTTGGATCCCAGAGCCGCTCCGACCAGATCGCTTTATTTACGTCATCATTGACGCCCTCCGAGTAACTGATCGTTCCCTCCGCATCGTTCATAAAGAGGTTATGAATATGAGCTTCCGCGATCGGTCTCGGATTGATCGGCTCTCGGTCAAGGGTAAAGGCATAGGCGGAGTCCCATTCCGGAACCGGATATTGACAGCGGCAGCAGTGGGTGATATCGGGGTAGCGGCGGAACCGGTATTTTGAAGGAACCGCTTGGCGTGCATGTGCCAATGTATCGTGAACCCAAGGTCCGTAAACGACGCCGGTGAGCCAATCGGGCTGATTTTTCTGAAGATACTGATAGAAAGTTGCCAACTTTTCGCGATCAAAACCTTGAGGGGATACCCAAAGCCCGGCGTTCGGATGGACATGGCGGAGCACCGGAGCCAACTTTTCTAAGAACGCGAGCAATATTTCGGGCGGCATGTCGCCCGGGTCACCGCCCGGAACAAATAGATGATCCAGCCTCGGCATCGCTACGAACAGTTTTTCTCTCGTACTTAACATCGAGTCCCATGCTTTGGGGTTATTACGATCCCAATCTTCATCAGTGAGCCAAGCCCAGACATCGAGATCATAGGAATCGAGCAGTGCGGAAATGCGGCGGTTCATCTCCCAGCGGGTGAGCGGCATAATGTCGGACGCCGGTTGATGGGGATCTAGATTCGGGATTAACTCGATGCTGTTCACCCCGAAAATCAACAAGTCTCGTATGTACTGCTCGAATTGATCCACCGTCCAAGCATCGTAGGTGTTTGTCGTGTTGCGGTAGCCAAGCTGATGTCCCCGCAGAGGGAAATGGGGTTGGGTGGAGATCAAAAGGCCGATGGGTCGGTGAGGAAGAGTAACGATCCCACCGGCCTGATTTGTGTGAAGCCATCGTAATAACCGTCCGACCGCGTAGAGGGTTGCCCGTCCGCTGCCACCGGTCAGCCATAAGTGAGGCGGCCCTCCCGATGGTGCATCTAAATAAATGGTATATCCTTCCTCTTCTCCAAGCGGCGGTTCACCGCCAGACGGGATTTTTAAACCGGATGGCACACGGTCGGGATGCGCGATGATAATGGCCGGTCGTTTCGGATCAATGCCCTCCTCGACCGTCCACTCGATTCCCGCACGTTGGTGTATAGCGTCGCGGAGCATCCGGGCCGCTTGATGCTCGGCCCGATGAGCGAGAGCGCCGGCGGTTACAATGATGGCGGCTGAAAGATCCCATCCCCTCTGCTCATTTCTCTTACTTTTTACGCGGCCAGTCTTTAACTCGGTGAAAGCCAATAAGCTTCCACTAGCCGCCATCCCCATATCTTTCAAAAAATCGCGACGGGTTAGGTCGTGCCGATGATCTATTTTGGGCATGTCCTCCATCTTAGTCTCCCTAGACGGTAATGAAAATTGAAAAAATACTCTCCCCTTCGCGGATTGTGAAGAGAAAATAACCCTTTTTTACTGGCTATTTATCGAAATGCTTTATGATGCTATGAATTTATCTCTACTGTCCAGCCGCATCGGAAGGCTGCGGTGGTGTCGCGCTCGGGTTGCTACTAAGGTTGGTCGGTTTATGGAGCCAGGATGGCAATTGGACTGGTGGTTCTCCGCGCTGCTTCCGCTTGGCATCCTCTTGTTCCAGCGGTTCCCAGTTACCCTGTGCCGCCTGTTGAACAGCAGCGAGCGCTTTTTGTTCGGAGGCACTGATTTTGCCGGGCCCCATCAGATTATGGATCAGTAATCCTAATGCCAGCACCACCAGAACAATCACTACGATCAGAACAGCCGGTCCGACTTGCCTTCCCATAAACGACAACTGATTGCTCTTCGTTCTATTGTTGGATAGCTTATCTTGGCTGCTCGACGCGTTGCCAATCGAGATTCGTTGTGGCATCGTTTGGCCTCCTTTGATCTGTTATCGGATGAGTGGCAGGGGCAGACCATCCGGTTGCAGGTGCCCCCGCCACTAAATCAACTGTTCAATCAGCTTATGGGTAGACTCGGTTCGGCTCACGCAGCATAAACTGGGCGTGGCCGTCTCGAAAGGCAACGTTCTTCCCGTACACGAGACCGAATACACCTCCGGACGGGTCACGGTGTTCAACGATATCTTCGGAAAACGTTTGGATATGAGCAGGACCAACTGAAGTGCAATGGGTAGGACAATCGCCATACCCATATCCGACATCTGGCAACAGACCGGTATTGTCAATTAGCACCGGTGGTCGCTCGCCCCAAAGTATATTGCTAGCGTAGAACCGGTAACTGGTGTAATAGTGGTCTGCAAAGGTATCCACATAGCCACCAACATTTGGTGTATTCGGATCCTCTTTGCAGGTATGACGGTGAGCATACGGATCGCTGGGACAGAACCAGATGCCGGAGTTTTTGATGTAGGGGTCAAAAGCATCTCTCAGCATAATAATTTCGGCGTCGGGTGCGGTTTCCGCGCACATCGGCAAATAGCCAGCGTTCCACTCACCGTTGGTTGTGCTGCAGTGGTAGCCCCAAGCATCGAGCGCGGGATACCCGCGCCCCATACAGGGATAGATCATGCTGTCGTAGTCCTCGGTGTACATCATCAGGGCGAGGTCAAGCTGCTTGACGTTGCTCAGACAAACCGTCTGGTTCGCTTTTTCGCGGGCTCGCGCGAAGACGGGAAACAGGATCGCAGCGAGTATAGCGATAATCGCTATAACAACCAGCAATTCGATCAGAGTAAATCCCTTCCTGAGATAGAGCTTGCGACGCATCTCTTTGGTCTCCTTTCTAAATGGGTGTGAGATGGAGTTATCATTTATGCGCATAATCAATAAATTAATTGAGAGATTATACTTTGGATTAAGCGCATAACTGAGATGATTATACAAATGCCAATTTGCGTTGTCAAGTGGATTTCAGACAAAAAATCCACTTTTTCGAAAAAAAGTTGAGGCGATTTAGCCTTTTAGAGCGATCGCCCGCTATCCCCATTCGAATAAGGCGGAGACTGCTCAAATTCCTGTCTCCACCTTATAAGATGAAAGAGTTCAGTTTTGTGGGTAATTTAGGCAGAAGTCCCTCACCCCCTGTCTGCCGCCAGGCAGGCAACTCTTTTCCCAATCATGGGAGAGTGCTGGGGAAAGAGATTGCTTCGCTTCGCTCGCAATGACACCCTCCCCCCTCGTGGGGGAGGGTTGGGGTGGGGGGGCGACTAATGCTGCTAGAAAATCATTCCTGGAGAACTGAACTACTTCCTCATTCGGGTTGATTTAACGGCGACCGGTGTTATAATTTAGACAGCGGTCTTAAAACAAGATGATCTCTGGAAGGTGAAAGATAATGAGAGGAGAGAGTAAAATGGCGATTTCACCGACAGAAACACAGGCATCACCGACCATTCAGGTTGAAATCAAAGCGGAGGTGAACATCACCGCCGTAATCGCCAAGCGACTGGTTAATATCGAATTGATGAAGAAAGTCGGCCAGATGATTATGGCGGGCGAGCCGGAGCTGGCGATTGACGGCCAGAAGATTTACTGGAAGGTACCGTTCCTGGTGGTGCCGCCAGACAACGACCCGAACCTTTACCCGACTGGAAGCTATGCGTTCGTGGATGCGATTTCAGGGATTTACGTCCTGGACGAAGAGGCTCAAAAGGAACTGATAACGCTTTCCGATCCCATCCTTGATCGCCTCTATCCTGAACTTAAGGAGTGGGTGCAGAAGGTGAAGGAGGTGCGCGAAACGAAGACAAAATGATACTACCGGTTCCTCATTTCTTGCAGGAACAACAAACCACCTGCGTCCCCGCTGCTGTGCGGATGGTGCTCGCGTATTGGGGCATCGAGATTGCTGAATTGGAATTAAGCGCATTCTTGGAGTCCCAAAAGAGCGGTACTGGTGTGATAAACATTGACCTGCTGGCAACGAGGCTAAACGTCTCCATTTCGTCAGGTGCGCTGGCGAGTTAGTCTGCCCAGCCCATCGCTTGGTCGCCTCGCTGATAACAGACTTATCCCCATCGTAACGGAAAGCTAATAGACGGATGGCTTGACAGAGAGGGTCGCTCACCGATACCATGTGCGCATTATGAGGGTTATCGTCTTAGGAAGCGGCACCTCACATGGGGTGCCAATGATCGGCTGCGAATGTTCGGTATGCACCTCAACCAATCCACGAAACCGCCGTACCCGTCCCTCCATCGTGGTTCAATCGAATGGGAGAACGGTGCTGGTGGATGCCGCACCGGAGCTGAGAATGCAATCGCTGGCGGTGGGGCTCAATCAGGTTCACGCCGTTTTAATTACGCATACTCACGCCGATCACATCTTTGGCCTGGACGACATCCGGCGGTTTAACGATCTGATCGGCGAAGAGATACCGGTCTACGGCGATGAGGGCGCATTGGCCGATATCCAGCGTATATTCCGCTATGTGTTTATCGAGACTCCGCCGGCGGGAGGTAAGCCACAGTTAAATTTAAGGCCGCTTACTTTCAAGTTTGAGCTGTTTGGAATGGATATCCATTCCTTTACCGTGATGCACGGTTCCCTGCCAATCCAAGCGTTTCGATTCAACCGTTTTGCTTACGTTACCGATGTCAGCGAGATACCTCCTGATTCTATGAAGCAACTCAAAGGCCTAGACCTGCTGATTCTGGATGCGGTGCGCCCCGATCCGCATCCCACCCATTTCGGCCTGTATCAGGCGCTCGATGTAATCGCGATGCTCGCACCGAAAAGGGCGCTTCTCACCCACCTTTCCCACCACTTCGACCACGATGCCACCAACGCGGCTCTGCCTCCTGGAGTGGAGTTAGCTTACGATGGCCAAATCATAGACCTGGAGTAAATTTATAGGTGGGGGCACTCTCTCCGTAACGACGCCGAGGAAAAGCCCCCCGCACCTTTCAGCATTTACGATGCGGAGCCGTGTTTATCCATCTCCTATAACCGAATGGATAGCGAGGGCCGCTTCCGCACGGGAGATTGGATTCGGTTTACGAAATAAGGGGTCTAAAATTCCGGCGTTGGTGGCACTGGCCTGAACCGTTTCTGCCAGAAGCACCGCGAAGCGGTCGGCCCGGATCGGCTCGAACAGGGTAGCGTTTGGAAGTGCAATTTGTGATGAAAGGGGTTTCAGCAGCTCAATGGCCTCCGATTGAGAAAGCAGATCATCGGGTCGGAACAGTAGATCAGCGTCGGAAAGCGGCCAGATTCCGGCGGCGGAGAGAAGGTGTGCCGCCTCAAATGCGGGATGATTGTAAGGGATGTCGGTCAACCAGCAGATCGGCGCTCCACCTTGAACGAGGATACGCTGGAGACGACGCAGCGTCGGGCCGGCTTGAATGATCGCTGAGCCATCAGTGCTCGACTGCACGCACAAAGCGGCTAAAGTGCCGGCTGCCTCGCCAATTGCCCATTCAATCGGGTGCAGACGGTAGGCGCCGTTGGTGAGGTGGGTGACCCCAATATTTTTACAACCGGCTATCAGATTGCTTAATCTCATCGGTACCAAGGCACCGGCCGGAATTTGAAATGGCCTCGTCTCCATAAAGCGGCCCGCCTCCCCGCCCCCTCCGGGATGAATGTCCAGCCAGTAGTGCCCGATTCCCACTGTGTCGGGAAAAGCCCTCGCGCGAGAGCCGGAATTGCAAATTTCACCTTCGGATGTGCGGGCGACGATGTCTTGTTCCTGGATTGTGCACATCGCCACAATTCGGCGTGATTCCCGAATATAGGGCATGGGTGCGATGCCATCCTCCGTGTCAAAAAGCTCTTTTACCAATCGAAGCTCCGGATAGCCGGTTTCAACGCGACCATCTTCACGGGGCGCATGAGCCTGCAACCAGTAGGCGTATCCCAGCGATGCCCGCCGTGCTCGCGCCAGGTGATATCTTATGTCCTCCTCGCTGCCGAACAGATTTCCGCCCTGATAATCGTTGGATCCGGTGTTGACCATCGCGATATCGTGTTGAAAGTGGGGATCCTCAAAGTTTGCCGCCGCAATGATACGCCGATAGCTCCACCAAGGATATTTTCCGGTGAAGGCGCCGGTTATCGCTCCGTCGAAGAAGCGGAAGCGTTGAAGTTTGTTCAGCTCGTCAAAGTCGGATGGCGGGGTAATGCGATGATTTTCACCGTAATGTCTGATCTCGAGCGCGAAGGGGTAGGTGAAAGGCTGAATCCAGTCGGGGTGGGGATCGGGCGGCGCGTCCGGCTCGCCGGTCTGATCCCGGCCTTCGGCGCCGAGGCGATATTCCGCTCCGGTCAACGGAAGCAGGTCGCCCATGTCAGTTGCATCTATGTACTGATGAGCATTAACCTGAAAGGATTTGCCGTCAGCGTCCGAAAAGGTGATGGCTTGGATTCGATCTTTTTTCACCTCAGAGTGAATTGGGCGGGCATTAAAAACGAGCTGAATAGGGCCGCCGTTTCTGGAGTTACGTAACCTCTCTAACAAAAGCATTGCGCCAACCCTCGGCTCCACGCTTAATCGGCTCACCCAGCAGGAACCGGGATTGAACTCGGCATTGCGGGAGGCGGTCTCACTGAGCCGGTAATGATTTCGGTAATGATCGCGAATCGCTTGCCGAACCGCAGCATAGCGAGCGGTGCAGCCGGTCGTCTCAATCCACTGGTTTTCATCCGGCGTGCAGACACCCTGAACGGTAAGCTGACCGCCGAGCCAGTTGGAGCGCTCGATCAGGCAGACGTGGGCGCCCATCTCAGCAGCGGCGAGTGCGGCGGCGCATCCACCCAGCGTGCCGCCTACTACCAAAATATCGCAGCTCATTACAGCCATCTAATTCTCCCTGTAAGCGAACATAATATTAATTGGAATGATGAAGGACAACTCGGACATAAGCGACATTTCAGGAAATACCATGAAGCTCTCAACTTTAGTTCTCACCATATTGGTTCCGCCGAATGGTAAATCCTGCTTTTTTCATCCCTGGCGGTTGGGTTGGCATTTTCCGAGCGGACATCAGCCAAAAGGAGTTGACCCTTGCGCTGGCTGGTGATCGTTAATCCAAATGCGGGTCATGCCCGCCGGTCACTCCGCGATTTGCCGGCCACATTGTCGCAAGGCGGGTTGACTGATGTCGAGATACAAACGAGCTCGCAACCCGGCGATGCGACCATCCTGGCGCGGGAGGGCGTCCGCAACGGTGTTGATCGGGTGCTGGTTGTGGGCGGTGACGGCACTATTCACGAAGTCATTCAAGCGCTGGCCGGCTCCAGCACGCCGCTTGGTTTGCTGCCTTGCGGCACCGCCAATCTGTTAGCAAAGGAGCTTGGATATCCAAGCGTGCCATTCGCTGAGCTCATCCATCTCCTCAAGACGGCTGAGGTGCGGCGAATGGATTTGGGGCGTTTGAATGACCGGTACTTCGCCTTGATGACCGGCATCGGTTTCGATGCGTGGGTGGTTGCGGCGGTACCACCTCGACTTAAACGACTTGCCGGTAGAGGAGCTTCCGTACTCGCCGCAATACGACATCTCATTAACACCTACTCCGTAACCTTAGAAATTGACAACGATGGCATCACGCGGAAAATGCGCACCCCGCAGGTCATTGTAGCCAACAGCAACCACTACGCCGCGAATCGAACGCTCCATCCCGATATCAGCATCTGGGATGGCGAGCTCAATCTTTTGGTCACTCACAGTGGGAAATGGGGCGGTTTCACCCTACTGCAACAAGGGATAGCGTTAATGTTGAATCGGCTGTACAAGCGGCGCAATTTGCAATGTGAAAAGGCTAGGCGGATTTCAATTGCGGGGGACCGCCCTCAGCCGGTGCAGATGGATGGAGAGGCGGTTTCAACCTGGCCACTTGAATTTTCCATCGAGCCGGCGGCACTGCCGGTACTGATACTGAGTTCAGATTAAGAATTCCAATTGAAGGTATATCATTTTAATTTAGGTTCTTAAACCCTTCGTTCACCGCTTCAAGTAACTTCTGGTGCAGCTCGCCATTCGCGGCAGCGATGATTGAGCTCAGGTGAGCCTCACTGGTCTCCAGCAATTTCATGGTTGACAGCTCGTTACCCCACCCGTCGGTAATCCGGCAGCCCGCTTCTTGGGCGATCAATGCGCCCCCTGCAATATCATAGGCGTATAAGCTGATCAACTTCCCCCCACCCTCAGTAAGAAATGCGTCTCGATAGCTTGGGTGATCGCGTAGCAGGCGGGTTCGCACGTCAACCAGTGCGGCGAGTTGACCGTTAACCAGACGGGTCAGCTCGAAAGCGCTGCTGTTCAAGATAAAGAATCCACCTCTTACCGTTGTTCGGTTGACCAGATCACCCAGCACCCGAAAGAGCGGTTGGGCCGGCGCAGCCACCACCCCGCAGGTCCAGGCCATCCGCTGGATATCGGTGACTTCGGAGCGCTGGGCTGGGACGGCGCAGCCGTCGCTGATCCTCTCCACGCGATAGCCCTTTCCGCGCTCAGCCGTAAACAGCAGATCGCCCTTTATTTCGGCGACTCCGGCATAGCGGACATCCTGGAAGGTGGGGTCGGGACGGTAGTCGGCCCAAGCGACCGAAACCACGCAGGATTCAAACCCGGCGACCGCAGCCCTCGTGCCGTCAATGGGATCAATCACCAGAATCGCCTCCGGCTCTTTATCCGAATGCAGGGATATCAATCCGCGGTCCTCGGTATAGTAGGCGACATTTACGTTTTGAGAATCGAGAAACTCAGCGACCGCCGCCTCTGCAATCTCATCAATGCGAAAGGTGGCATCTCCGCTGGCCGCCACGCCGGTGACACGCCGGGCTCGCCATTCGCCCAGGTGGGGAAGCACGGCAGCGCGGACGCAGAGCGTCAAATTCCGAATCAGTCGTTGAGGTTCCAAAGGGATGGTGGCTCCTTCCGTAAAATCAAATTCCAGGGGAAAGATTACCCTGAAAGCGCAGGCTAATGGCAACAAACGACCATGCGAGCTATTAAATTATCGGTTAAAAACAACCGATAATAGTAGACAAATATCTAATTTATGCTATAATTGACCAACATCCAGTTTAACCGAATTGGTTGGTATTTAGAAGATGATTAAAAATGTCGCTGGATATTGGCGCTTCGTCATTCCCGCCTGTCTGACTGGCAGGCGGAATGACGATCCGTTGGGTGTCACCGTGTTTTTCAACCTCTTCTTAGGTGTTTACAAGGCATGAAAGAGCTGCACATCGAAGAGATCCAGTGCAAATCGCTGCTGAACCGAAGCAAATTATCATTCACCGAGTACACCCTGAACTCCTATGAAGGTTGCGGGTTTGGCTGCTCCTACTGCTACGTGCCCGTTTTGAGAATGAGGCACCGGCAAGATGACCCGATCCCATGGGGCGGCTGGGTCAAGGTGAAGGTCAATGCGGCCGATGTGCTTCGTCGCGAGATGCTCGACGTGGATATGAATGCTCGGATTCTGGTCGGCACCGCCACGGACTCCTGGCAACCCATCGAAAAGCGATATCGGATCAGCCGGGCGATGTTGCAGGAGCTGGCTTACTACCCAAACCCGGTGCGGATCATGACCCGATCCCCGCTGCTCATACGGGACATTGCCATCCTGCAGCGAATGCATGATGTTCAAATCAGCGTATCCATTCCAACCTTCGATGAGGCTACTCGCCGCATCATCGAGCCGCACGCCCCCGCCATCCCCTCTCGTGAGGCGCTCGTAAAGAGCTTGGTCAGGGCGAGAGTGCCGGTTACCATCAACTGGTGCCCCTTGCTGCCCGGCGTCATCGATACGGAATGGGCGGTCCGCCGCTACTGCGAGCATGCGGGCAAGCTGGGAGTTAGGCGGATGATGTGCGGATCGCTCCATTACCAGGAGTTTTTAGGGGTAATCCCACCGGCTTTGCGAGAGCGCTATCTAGCGCAAAACACATTTACCCCGCGCCTCACCTGGAACGGCCTGCGCGAGGCGGTTGCCTACTGGTCGAAGCGGTACGGCATCGAATGTCAGATTACCTATTGACCGCCGGCGGCTTCCCTTTTCAACCGGTTTACAAAAGCACGGCTCTGAATTTGAAGAAACCAAAGGGGCACGACAAGCCGTGCCCCCACCAATCTGATGCCGGAAACGGTGTGCTGATTAACGATCCTGCAGCGCTGCCACGCCCGGCAGAATTTTGCCCTCCAAAAATTCGAGTGAGGCGCCTCCCCCGGTTGAGATATGGGTCATCTTCTCGGCGAATCCTAATTGCTCCACCGCGGCCGCGCTATCACCGCCGCCCACAATAGTCACCGCGCCGCTTTGGGCCAGCGCCTTCGCGATGGCTCGCGTTCCGACCGCAAAGCGCTCGAACTCAAAGATGCCCATCGGTCCATTCCAGACGACCGTACCAGCTCCCTGCACCGCCTGGCTGAACTTCCGGATCGTCTCGGGCCCGATATCCACTCCTTGCCAGTCGGAAGGGATGGATTCGGCCGTTACGACCTGGCTCTTTACCGAATCGGGTCCCACGTCGAAGGGGTTGGCATCCCCGATGACCACATCTACCGGCAGCAACAGCTTATCTCCGGCTTTAGCAAGAGTTTGCCGACAGAAATCCAAGCTGGTCTCGTCCAGCAGCGATTTACCGATCTCATAGCCCTGAGCTTTAAAAAAGGTGTAGGCCATTCCACCACCGATGATCAGACGATCCACCTTGCCCATCAACTGCTCGATGACTCCGATCTTATCCTTGACTTTGGCGCCGCCCAGGATCGCGATAAAGGGCCGTTTTGGGTTGCCAAGCGCGTCGCCGAGATAGGCCAGCTCTTTTTTCATCAAGTAACCGGCTACTCCTGGGATAATGTGAGCGACGCCCTCGGTGCTGGCGTGCGCCCGGTGTGCGGTGCCGAAGGCGTCGTTCACATATATTTTAGCCAGCTTCGCGAGGCCGGCGGCAAAGGCGGGATCGTTTTTCTCTTCCTCCGGGTGAAATCGCACATTCTCCAGCAGCACCACCTCGCCGTCATGCATGGCGGCCGTTTTCCTCTCTACCTCTTCGCCCAAGCAATCGGGGAGCAGCGGAACCGGCGATTTGATCAGCTCAGCAAGATGCCGGGCAACCGGAGCCAGCGTATATTTCGGGGTTACTCCTTTAGGGCGGCCTAGATGAGAGGTCAGAATGACGCGCGCGCCGTGCTCTCGCAGGTAGTTGATGGTGGGAAGAGCGGCCCGGATGCGGCGGTCATCGGTGATCCGCCCGGTGTCATCTTGGGGAACATTGAAATCCACCCGCACCAGTACCGGTTGACCCTTCACCTTGATGTCTTCAATGGTCTTCTTATTCATTTTTAATTCCTCATCGCCGCTTTGGTGCCGGCAACATTCGAATCGGTGGCGGCACCGGCAGCGATCTCAATCTATAGGCCGCGCTGGGCGATGTAGTGGATCAAGTCAGCAATCCGAACCGAATAGCCCCACTCGTTGTCGTACCAGGAGAGGACTTTCAGCATGTTTTCGCCCATAACCAGGGTTTCAGCCGAGTCGACCAGCGAAGAGGCCGGGTTACCGATGAAGTCGCTGGATACCAGCGGCTCCTCCACCACTTCGAGATACTTTTTCATCCGCCCGCCAGCGGCGGCGCGAAAAGCATCGTTCGCCGCCTCTTTCGAGACCGGCTTTACCGTATTGACAACCAGGTCTACCAGCGAAACGGTGGCGGTCGGCACCCGCAGCGCAATCCCGTGCATTTTGCCTTGCAGCTCCGGAATCACAACCCCGATCGCCTTTGCGGCGCCGGTCGAGGTTGGAATGATGTTATGGTCGGCCGCCCTTGCACGACGGGGGTCCTTATGAACCTGGTCGGCCACCCTCTGATCGTTGGTGGCGGAGTGGACGGTTGTCATCACGCCGGAGGTGACACCGAAGGTATCTACCAGCACTTTGGCGACCGGAGCCAGGCAGTTCGTGGTGCAGGATGCGTTCGAGATGATATGGTGCTTGGCTGGGTTGTAAGTCTCTTCATTGACGCCCAGCACGATGGTAGCATCCTCGCCCTTTGCCGGTGCCGAGATAATGACTTTCTTCACGGTTGCGGCGCTCAAGTGAGCCTTTGCCTTCTCCGCATCGGTAAACAGGCCGGTCGATTCCAATACGATCTGAGCGCCCTGATCGGCCCAGGGTATGGCGGCGGGATCCTTCTGCGCGTGCACAACGATTTTGCGGCCGTTGATGACCAGATCGTTACCCTCTACCTTCACATCCCCCTTGAAAGTGCCGTAGTTGGTATCGTGCTTAAAAAGGAGCGCGTTCATCTCCGCGCTGGTGAGATCGTTGATCGCGACGACCTCGATCTCGTTGGGGTAGTACTCAAGCATCGTGCGCAGGCTGAGCCTTCCGATACGCCCAAACCCGTTGATGCCGACTTTTACTGGCATTCTTCATCCTCCAAAAATTCGGTCGGGGACACTCGCTACGCATCGCGGGGAAAATTGATGCCTAATTACGAGGTTCGACGCTGTTAGCCGGAGTTTACCTCGCCGGGCAGCCAATCGTCAACGACTGCAACGCAATTAAAGGGGATGCACGCTCCGGCAACCCGATTTAGTTTATAATAACCAGCCGAGATGCCCCTGGCTCCAGCGTCACCGATGTACTGCGGTTCATACCGGGCAGCGTAATCGTAACCTTTGCGGTGGAGCCATTGATCACGGTAAACCCCTTCTTCCCGCTCATTGTGTGAACGGCATAAACCTCCACTTGGGGATCATCGGGCTGCATTTCAATCGGATGGATGCCGGCGAATTTTAGGAACGCTTGGTAAAGCCGCGGATCGGTCGAATGGATTTCAATGGGGTCGGACGTGTAAAAGACCTTGCCTTTCCCCACCACATTGGTGTAGACGGTTCCGATTTCGGGCAAAAACCGCTTTTCGGCACTGACCGGCTGCACCGCAATGCAGGGCGAATTGAGGAGAGCACCGGGCACCGTCTCCTTGACCTCGATGTTGGGAGCGATCAGTTTCTCAAATCGGACACCGCACAACTCGGTCAAGCGCGTCAGACGGTCGTGCCGGCGAAGAGAATCGTAAGAGAGATCGCCGGAAACGTAAAGCGTGCCGCCGTTGCGGACGAAATTCATCACCCGCTGAAATACCACCGTGCTGGGGCAAAAGGGTATCGGCCAGATCAGCACGCGGGCATCGGCCGGTAGTCGCACCAGGCTGTTCTCGTTGATCACCCCGAACGGCACGTGGGCGCCGATCAACATCCTCACCGCGTGGTGCAAAGCGTTGATGATCACGTCCGATTGCGCGCCCTGCCGGTTGTAATCGGGAATGAGGAGGTAAACTTGAGGCCGCTCGATGTTCGGCCCCATATCCCGGCCGATTTTGGCAATCCGTTGCAGAGCGAAAAGAGTCGGTTTGGGGCGGCCGTCGCGCCCTACCACACCCCATGGAAAAACCACGCCGTCCATATCCTTCCAGCACCAGTTTTCAATAAAGGAGGCGCCCATTCCGTAGGCGGTCAGCCCCAGTTGCATAAACCAGGGGGCATCATTGGCGGTGACATCCTGGCCGTCCACCCGTTGGGTATGCTCGTTTTGGGCGCCGAACTCACCGATGCTCAATCCCTTGCCCTCGAAACGGCGATCCGTCAGCGCGAACTCGGGCGCCAATCCGGAGGGAGATCCGTAATAGTGCATATTACTAAAATCGAGATCGCGCTGCCCCAGAATCTTATCGGCCGCCGATAAAAACGGTAAAAATCCGACCGTGATCGGCGCATTTGAGCCGCCTCTGCGGATTGCCTCCACGTTTGCGGCGATCCAGCGATTCAGCAATACCGTTTTGAAATGGTTGGCGTCCCACGTTCGCATATCGGCCCACTGGTCGGTTCCCGGCCGCCATTGGATGGAGCCGAGCGAGTGACGAGGCGGGGAGATGGACCAAGCCTGCCTTAACTCTTCATCGGTACGGTATTTGTCGCGGAGGTAGCTGTTCCAGAGACGCTCGATATCGGAGCTGGTGCTCCAATCCACCGAAGGTTCATTTTGAATGTCGAAAATTATATTGCCGGCATCCCGATAGCGGTGCGCAACCCGTTCGACGAACATCTGCTCGTCCCGCAGTTCTGCATCGGATAGGGTGACCGGAATCCAGTCATGCAGGCTGAGAAAGATGGCGATGCCGTGGTGGGCAGCGATCTGGATGAGCGCATCCAACTTGCTCATCAGGCGGCGCGGCAACGGATCGGCAAGGTCAGTGGCGGTAGCGGTACGGCCGTTTTTCAGCCAAGTAACGAACGGCGAGAAATGCAATACCCGCACTATCCGGATCCCATGCGCCTCCATATCGGCAAAGTCATGCTCCCAGGTGAGCGGATTCTCGTTGTCGCCCGGTGCAAACACGGCACCGGTTAAATTGGTGCCCACTAAGAACTCCGGATGACCGTTGATGGAAAAATGGTTGTCGTGAAAAGTGAAGCGAGGCCATTTCGCCCGTTCTTCCGCCGTATCGGAGATGACAAATCCCCCCGATTCAGCGTCACATTCCACGCCGCCGGCTGAGAACGCCTTCGCGGTCAACCGGCAAAACGAACCGGGCGCAACCCCTGCGATATTCGGCTTCCAGCTCAGATGGCGGCTGGTGTCCGGTTTGATCGTGATCGTTTGGCGAATGAAGTGAGTTACCGACCGCCCGGCTAGATTCCGAAAGGTTATATTGAGCACAAGCCGAATCGACCGCGCTTCAGCGTTGTAATTGCCGAGCCATAAGGTGGCAACCGGCTGCTCATCCGGCTGATAGAAATCGTAATGAACGGCCAAATCGTGAATTACGATGCCGTCCGTCAAACTGCGTAAAATTTCCGGAATTGATGAGCGAACGGCCGGGTTTTCCAGAATGTCGGTGTTGGTGCACCCAAAGAAGGCCCAGGCGGAGCCGCTAAACGGTCCGTCGTAGATACGCGCCAGCGAGGCAATCGGCGTTAATCCGGTGGCCGTTTTCGCCTCCACCAGCGGAGTGGTGTGCGACCAAACCCGTAAATAGACCGGGTTGTCATTTCCGATTACGCTGACGGCGCTGTAACCATCCAGCGGCCGCGAATCCCCTTTTTTCAGCTTTTTACCGAGCACGGAGACGATTTGGGCGCTCTGATAACGGCAGGCCGGGTCAAACAGTCCGATCTGGTCCGGTGAAAGACCCATCGTGTCGCCCGGAATACCATAGCGCGTATTGATGGACGCGGTCCGAGAGGGCTCATCCATCATTTCGGCGGTGGTGGCGATGTCGGCCGGCACCCAACGTCCGTTATCGAAAACGACCGGATGATCAAAGGCATAGCCGCCGAAACAGAGCAGCTTGCCGCCCGATTTTAAATATTTCAATAGGGTGTCGCGGCCGGCCAGCGGATAATAGGGGCTGTTGGGCAGCACCAGGATATCGAAATGGTGGCGGTTTAATATTTTTGGATCCATCACATCGGCGCCATTGAGTCGATTCACCCCGTAACCCGCTTTTTCCAATTCGCCCGCTAAGATTGAGATGTCAGCCGCAGCCGGATTTTCCGGTAACTCATCGTCCAACAGCGCCACGGTACCTTTTGATCCTCGAACAATATTAACCGATCGCTCTACCGGTCTAGCGGCGCCGCTGGATGGAAGGGTTAATATCGCCAGCCGTTCCAGCACAAACGAGGAATCGCCGTAGTTGCAGACCAAAATCAGCCGCTTGGCATCGGGAAGCTGCCTTTTGCTATTGCCGCGTGGCTCATATTTAAATGAGCTGATTGGCACTTCGGCAGTGACTGGTCCGTTCGGCCAGTAACCAAATGATTTACCCTTGTAGAGAATCTCGCCGAACCACACATCACCGTCCGGCTCCTCCAAACCGAGCGTCAATTGAGCGCCGGATGAGGCGGATCGCTTATCAATGGTGAGCGAAAAGCCGGTTGTGTTGGGTGAAATGGCCACGCTGGTCTGTAAATTCCCCCAATAAGGAGGGTGGTTACTGTACTCCACCGACAAACCGGTAGGCTCACCGTTGTGTTCAATTATTTTAAATTGTGGAGGGTTTCCTCCATCATGTCGAGGTTGCCATTCCGTTAACGATAACATTTTCGTTGGCTCCTCCGCGGCGGATTTGGGCGCCAGGCCGGATATCAAAAGCAATAGCGCCATCACTCGAACGATAACGGAACGATTTAAAGCGGCGACCCACCTATTCATTTTGCGTCGGTTCCCTTAAAAGGATATAATGCCTCCATCCAAACAGCGAGGAGGCAGTCTGATTGATTTCCACCAAAAAGCCGGTCACTCCAAAAAGTCGCTCGATTGAAAACTGGCTGGGGCGATTCGGAATGCGCGCCCTGCTGTTTGGAGCGGTTTGCGAGATACTGGTGATCATGTGGATCATCTTCTCGGAAGTGCCAGGCAAGGTTTTCATCAGCTCGTGGTCGGTCGTAATGCCGGGCATCTTTTTGCTCTCCGTATTACTGTTGCTCCGCAAGTTCATCCCCAGCGCGGTCACCCGACGAACCCTGCTCATTATGTACGCCATGCTAGCCGCATCTTCCTGCCTGGTTGGTTATGGTGCAATTCAGGCAATGTATCCGGCCATCGCGACCCAGTTTTACGGCGCCAATTCATCCAACAACTGGACGCATTTTAACGTCTACATACCCACTTGGCTGGTTCCGCGATCGCACCGTGTCTTGCGCGGGCTGTTTGTGGGCCAGGCATCGGTACCCTGGCATGACTGGATCATTCCGATGCTGGCTTGGGGATCACTGATGGCGGGTTGCGCCTTCGCGATGCTGGCGCTGTCGCTTTTGCTCAGCCGAATCTGGATCCGCGACGAGCGGTTGACCTTCCCAATCGCGCAGTTGCCGCTGGAGATGACCTCCGAGCGCAACCCTCTTTTCAGTAACCGCCTTTTTTGGATTGGATTCACGGTGCCGGTTGTGCTGGAGAGCTTGCTCGCGCTGAACTTCTACTACCCCTCCGTCCCCGCCATTCAACTTAAACACGTGGATTACGGCTACCTCTACCCCAACGCACCCTGGAATGCGCTGGCACCGTTTTACATCGGGTTCACGCCGTTCATTATAGGGTTCGCCTACCTGGTGCCGGCCGACATCTCGTTTTCGGTCTTCTTTTTCGGCCTGCTCGACCGCCTCATTCAGGTGGCGACCGTTGCTCTGGGCGGTGAAGCGGCCTGGCCGGGATCTTATACTTCTCAGGCGCCATTCTCTCAGCAGCAGACGCTGGGCGCTTTTCTGGCGTTTGCGCTGATTCCTCTAATCCGCGCTTGGCCCAAGCTCCGCAATCGCATATCTAACCCGCTGGACGGCCTCGAGCGTGGATCGCTGGCAATGCTGGTCGTTTCGGTGCTCTTTGTGGTGGTATTTTTAATGATGATGGGGCTCTCTTTTCCGCTGGCGATGGTGGTCGTAGTGTTATTGTTGCTCTTCGCCACCGCTTTGACCCGTATTCGAGCGGAGGCGGGTCCGGCCTGGGCGTTCGGACCTTTCGGCGGCCTGTCGGGGAACCTGGTGAATGTAACCGGCTCCGCGAGCTACTCCATTCGCGAGCTCTCCAATCTAAGCACCATGCAGTGGATGACGGCCGATATGCGCTTCCTGCCGATGCCATTTCACCTGGAATCGCTGAAAATCGCCGATTCGGCGGGCATATCAAAGTCGCGGATGGCGGTCGCGATTGCTGTGGCAACGGTGCTCGGAATCGCTACTGGGTTGGTGGCGGTGCTTTGGCTGGAATATCGCCTGGGAATGCAGAGCGGTAAGGTTTATGGTGGCGTATCTTACTGGCAGCAACTGGTTACCAGCATCTCAACCCGGTGGACCAGTTCGCCAAGCCACTGGGACCGAGTCGGAATTCCGTGGATCATCATCGGCGCACTGATCACATTGGCGCTGGGCGCGCTCCGGCAGCGGTTTCTCTGGTGGCCGTTTCACCCGATTGGGTACGTGCTGGCGCACACCGGCACCGGCCTGTCGTTTTGGATGCACTATTTCATTGCTTGGGTCTTGAAATCGCTGGTCATGCGTTACGGTGGAATGGACCTTTACCGGCGCTCGATTCCACTGGTGATCGGCCTGATAGTGGGGGATATTCTGGCGCAAACGATCTGGTCAGCCGGCGCGGTGCTGCTGCATGTGCCGGTCTATCAGTTTATCAGTTGATGGGAATGAGCGGCGTGGCGGGCAACGAGGCCAACCGCCTGACGGCCGGTGCGATTTCAATGGCATGGTAAAGCTCGACATCAGGGCGCTCACTCTCCGAACGAACTTCCCGGCGCCGATAATCTCCGCAAGCACGGAGCCTGATGGTACTCATCCCGAGCGCTTTAGCCGGCTCGATATCGTAATCCAGACGATCCCCGATCATCATCGCTTCTTTGGGGCGGCATCCCGCCTCTTTCAACGCCCACTCGAAATGGCGTCGGTCCGGCTTTGCCACGCCGAGATCGCAGTCTAGCGCGCAAACCTGGAAGTATGGTTGGAGCTGATTTTTCTCGAGCCAGCGATGAGCTCCCTTTTGCTGATTGGCGATGATGCCCAGTTGGAAGTCAGCAGCCAAATCGCGCAGTGTTTCGGGAATACCGGCCAGCGGTCCGGTGAGCTCGTAGTATGCCCACAGATTTTCTTCCCGGATCGAAAGCCTGAGCGCTTCCCGCTTCCCTTCGTCCGGAACGAAAAGGTGCCAGAGTTGGCTGATTTCACCCCGTTCTTCGCTCAGGATTCGTGCGATTTCACCGTCATATCGTTCTCGGGATTGGAGGAATCCGGCGGAGGATAGGGTTCGGTAGATCAGCTCGGTGTAGTAATTCAACCAGGGGGTTTCGTCCATCAACACGTTGCCGATGTCAAAAAATATCCAACTCAGTTTATCTTTATTTTCCATTGAAAAAAGTGTACCCGATTTGAGGGATGACCGGTATGGATAGCAGGACTAAGAGGTTCATGAGAAGACAACGCGATTTTTCCCGTCGCGCTTGGCCTGATACATCGCGCTGTCCGCAGATTGAACCAGCGAAGCGCTGTTCAGGCCGTCTTCGGGATAGGTTGCCACCCCCATGCTGACGGTTACGCAAGCGGCTTGGCCATCTTCCAGTTGGAATCGGTGCCCTTCAACGGCAACTCGAATCCGCTCGGCCAGCCGGATAGCGCTCTCTTTGGTGGTTTCAGGCAGGATGATAATGAACTCCTCACCACCGTATCGCGCCACCGAGTCCACGTGCCGAGTGTTGGATCTCACGATGGCGGCCAGACCGCGCAAAAGCAGGTCACCCTGCGGATGTCCGAATTGGTCGTTGAATTGCTTGAAACTGTCCACATCCAACATCAGCACCGATAGAGATCGGTGGTAGCGCTCGGCCCGCCAGACCTCCGCTTTCAACACCTCCTGTGCCCGGCGGTGATTGAGCAGGCCGGTCAGGCCGTCACGGATCGCTAGATCGCGCATCTCAAACCGGATTCTCACATTTTCGAGCGAGATGGCGGCGTGCGCGATCAGCGGTTTGAGGCGATGCAGCTCAACCGGGCGAAAACGGCGGTGTCCCTCTCGAATGAGTTGGATGACACCAATCGTGTTGCCGCGGGCGGTCAGCGGTGTAACCAACCAGGCCCCGCACGGAATATCACCACCGGCGTCCCCCCATTTTCTTGTGCCGGCCGGAATTAACAGGGAGGCGCCCTTTACCGCTACCTTCCCGATCACGAACTCACCCGGCTCAAATCGAACGGTAGGTATCGAACTGCCATCCGGCCAGACGCTCCGGGCGACCATGATTCCGCTGCCCGGATCGGGCAGCCAAGCGATTGCTTGGTCGAAAGGAACGATGGAGTGGGCCAAATTGAAAAGGTGCATCAGCAACAGATCGGGATGAATATCGTGGATGCTGCGATGGCTCATCTCCTGCATGGCCTGAATCTGTCGGTGCATATGATGAGTCTCTTCAAAAAACCACTGCATGGCCCCCACGATCAGCACCGCAAGACTGACTAAACCGACGATCGGCCAGCCAACCCGATCCACACCCATCTTCAGTCCAACCGCTAGTAATAGTCCGGCCAAACACATCCATACCCTCAACCGCCGGGTCGGCCGCTTCATCGGTTGAAGTCTTGCTGTCGGCAAGATGAATCCGGATAGGTAAAAAGCTAATCCCATCACCAGCAATTGAGCGATCAAACCCATGAGATTGATCTGATGTCCCACTGAATTAAGATAGAGATGGTGGTAGTGCTGGATGAAAAGCTCGGACAGGATCAGTGCGATCAACAGGCGATAGACGTGCAAAATGCGATTGACCCGCTGACCCGCAATATCGAGTGACCTGTTGATGAATTCGGCTACTAACAGACCCACCGCGGTGGGAGCCGTCCCAAGGAGCCACCCTAGCAGGATGATGATCGCCGGAAGGGACGGCGTGAGAAGGTCAATTGAAAAGGCGAGCTTTAGAATGACCGAACCGATTACCAGCGCAATCACCCCAGGTAACAACATCGAAACGTTGGGATGCAAGGCGTAGATACCGAGGAGGATGACGGCCGCTCCGGTTAAAACAACGGCCGCTTCCCTTCCCCGGTGGTGACTTATTCGGCTCAAATTGCGGTGTCCTCTTAAAGATGTGGTAAGAATATATTAAAACGCTGGGCTGCCGAATCGAACAAATCACTTCAAATTGCGTCAAGGTAAGTGAGTTAGGTATACTTGACTACCGATCTTTTTTCCCAAGACTAAAAGTAATAGGGTTAGAGCCCCCGGTTCGGTAATGAACAATAACGGCATTCTATTAAATTAATGATCGCTATCTGCAGCGCGCCAACCTCTTCTCAACACCTGAACATTCTTTTATTCAGCACCAGCAGCAGACTGCCTCATCCGGGGCAAAACAATCAAGACAGGTGGCTCGGTCACAGCAACCGCATTCGATTGATAACGGCGAAGTCTGCTGTTTATGTTATACTCTAAACTCAAGGAAAAGTTTGAAGGGAGTACCTCGAATTATGGGTTTTTTGGGTGTGGCCGGTAAGCGAGCTGCGCTGATTCTACCTCTGTTCGGACTAGCCGCCGCTCTATTAGCTGGGTGCGGTGGGTCGGGTGGAATCTCCTCCGGTGGCATTACAAGAGACCCATGTGCTCCAAACACAGCGCATACCCCCGGTAATGCCTATTGGACCATTCTGGTCTATATGAACGCAGCCAACAACTTGCAGCCCTACAGCATCCAAAACATGAACCAGATGGAATCAGTGGGCTCGGTGCCGGGGAAGCTGAATATTGTGGTTCAGTGGAAAATGGCCAACTGTTATGACTGCGGCAATCCACAATGGACCGGTGTTCGCCGATACTACGTGACCCACGACTTGGATGGCTACAACGCCGATGTGAATTTATGCTCCACCAATACCAACACCATTCACTCCACCCTGCTGCGCTCAACGCCCACCAACACCGATATGGGGAGTTGGCAAACTCTTCACGATTTCATCGTGTGGGGAATGCAAAACTACCCCGCCGATCACTATGCCCTCATCATTTGGGATCATGGCTCCGGCTGGCGTAATATCAACCGATCGGTTCCACAGCCGATGGCCGGTAGCCGGGCGGTTTCATTTGATGATCAAACCGGAGATGAGATCGAGACCTGGGAGTTGCCGGAAGCGATGGCGGTGACTCCAAAGCTGGACGCGGTGATGTTCGATGCGTCGCTCGAGCAGATGATTGAAGTCGCTTATGAGATCCGCAACTCTGCATCCGTTATGATCGGCTCCGAGGAGAGCCCGCCCGGAACCGGCTACCCCTACGATACCATTTTGTCCGATCTGCTTAACCAGATCAACGCAAATAACGGAACGGACACGCCTTGCCAGCTTGGTTCCGACACGGTTAAGGATATGATCTCCGAATATGGCAACAACTCAAATGTAACCCAATCCACGCTCAAACTCAGCGCAATGGATCAAGTGGCGTCCGCTTTAAACCAGTTCTCGATTTCGCTCTTAAGCCACATCAACGATCAAGCCGCCGTCATCATGAACGCCCGCAACAACGCCCAGGCATACGAGTACCCGGATAACAAAGACCTTTACGATTACGCCAACCAAATCGCGACCACGACCTCCGCTTCGGACCTACGAGCGGCAGCCATTGCGATGGAGCAGGCGGTTACGGCATCCGTTTTGTCGGAAGCGCATGGGAGTCAGTCGCCGGGATCGCGTGGCTTGGCCGTCTATGTGCCCAGTGCACAGAACTACCTGAGCACCTACACAAACCTGGCCCTAACACGGGTAACCCGCTGGGCCCAATTTCTGCAGGATCAGACCCAATGATGGGCGCGGCGAATAGAAGCGACGGTCACATCAATTGGTGGCCGCAATACTCAAAACGAGTGAATACGGCCACCGGCCTAGTTTCAGCGGTTAATCCTCGGGACGCGGCCCCGGTTCAATGCCTTTGAGGTGCGACCGATTGATCACCCGGACGGTTAGCGGGTTGGAGGGTCTCATCTGGCAGCTCAGACGATAATTTCCCTCCCAGTCCTCTTCTTCGGATAGCCTTGCGTGCTCCACTTCGCCCATCGGTGGAGGATCCCCCTCCAGCACCACAACCCGGCAGGTGGTGCACTTGGCCTGACCTCCGCAACGATGGAGTATGTCAATGCCGGCATCTTCGACGCCCAGTACGAGCTTCTTTCCCACCGGCAATTCAAATGATCCTTCGCCCTCAACCGTGATTTTTGGCATTTCAGCTCCTTTATCTCGGTTATGATTTGTCGAGGAGGCAGAGCGGTTATCTTCGCCTCCTTCATTTGCATTATACCGGCTCTTGATCCCTTATCGGTCAGAGGAGAGGGTTTGGTCGTTGGACTGAATAATGGGATCGTCCCACCGCATAATAATTATTCGTAATGGTGAAAGATACGCGCTGCGGCGACGGCGCCGGCCAGTTCGGTGCGAAGGATTGTTTTGCCGATGGTGGCGATATGGAACCCGAGATCGATCGCCTCTTCAATTTCGGCTGGATCAAAACCGCCTTCCGGGCCGACCACCAATAGGATTTCGCTGGGAGGGGTGGCTTGCCCATTTAGCAACCGTTTTAAAGCTATCGCTGGCTCGAAGGGGTGAAGCAAAACGGCCAGCGCATCCGAATATCGCTGGCGGGTTTCGGCCAGCGTTGAGGGCTTTTCGATAGGCGGAATGCGGGTACGCTTGGATTGCTCGGCCGCCGCTTTAGCGATCGAGCGCCAGCGCTCCAACTTCTCCGCCTCCTTCTCAATTGACCAGCCGTTCAGTCCCCGGTTGGTCATAAGCGGCCAAAACGCGCTGATCCCAACCTGGCATCCCAACTGGATCACCTCATCCAAGCGCTCGCCCCTCACCATCGCTTGAGCGAGATAGATCGCAGGCATCGGTTCAACCGGTCCCGGTTCGCGGACGAGGCCGGCTGCGGTTATCGAGCGGCGGTTGATTTGATGAATTGCACCTCGGTAAACAAAGCCGGTGTTGTCCAGCAGGACGATCCGCTCTCCCGCTCGCACCCTCAATACCCGCGCCAGGTGATGAAAATCGGCACCCGTTATTTCAGCCGTGTCGTCCAAAATGCAGCTCGGCGGGACAAAGACGTGAATGGGCATGCGGTTAGGATTTCTCTTATAATGAATTGATTGAGCTACCCGGCTTTGCGACACACGAGAAGCCGCCAAATTTCGTCATCCATCTTCTCAACCAACTCAAATCCCTCATTTGAAAGTGAGCGGATGACATCCGGCTCTCGCTCCTCCACAATACCGCAAGCGATGAATAGACCGCCCGGCTTCAGCATTCGATGTACGGTGGCGCCCAGCTCGATGATCGTGTCGGCTATAATATTGACGACTGCCAGATCGGGGCAGCGAGGATAATCGTCGGCCAATCGCTGCTGCAAATCCTCCGGTTTAAAAATAGTAACCTGCGGCACTAGATCATTGAGGATGACGTTTTTTGCGGCCACTTCCCGTGGCAGCGCATCAATATCGGTCGCATAGACCTGCCCTGCGCCCAATCGGGCGGCTGCCAGCGCCAGTATGCAGGAGCCGGTGCCGATATCCACCACCCAATCGCCTCCATTGACCCATTTTTCCAATGCGATCAGGCACAGCCGAGTGGTAGGATGGCCGCCGGTTCCAAAGGCCATGCCGGGGTCAAGACGAACGATTAAGCGCTGATCGGGATTGGAGTATCGCTCCCAGGTTGGTAAAATGACCAAGCGTTGACCGATCTCCAGCGGTTTGAAGTACTGCTTCCAGGCGCTCTCCCAATCCGCTTCATCCACCGTGCGAAGCGTGATTTCACCGGTAGCCGGCAAGTTGAAGGCAGAAATGCGGCTTAGTTGGAGCTGCAGTGAGTCGAGGAGAGGCTCCAGCGTGTCACTCACCGGATGGTAACCGATCAGCCGCGCTGGATTTCCATCAACTTGTTCGATTCCAGTGATGCCGACATTCAGCATTATACCGATGACTGCCTCGATGGAATCGGGGGGTGTCTTGATTTCGATCGCAGCCCATCGCATTCCGGTCAGTTTTTCTCGTTATGAAAGAGGCGATTCCAGATACCTCGCTCACCGTTTTCCAATTCCTCTCCCAACGAATTGGCAAACTGGCGCAAGAGGAATTTTTGATCGGCGGTCAGTTTGGTAGGAACGGCGATTCTTACGACAACGAACTGGTCCCCGCGGCCATGGCCATTCAGATCGGGCACGCCTTTATCCCGCAGCCGGAAGCTGGCGCCGTTTTGAGTGCCCTCCGGGAGGTTGATCGTTTCTATGCCGTAGAGGGTCGGCACCTCAACCGCCCCTCCCAGTGCCGCACGGGCAAAGCTGACCGGCATCTCGAGGTAGATGTCGTTACCGCGCCGCTCGAAATGCTCGTGCGGTTTGACGATCAGAACGACGTATAGATCTCCTGGTTCGCCACCCCGAAGGCCGGCATCCCCATCACCCGGCAACCGAATCCGCGACCCGTGGTCCACCCCGGCCGGGATTTGTATCTCGCGCTTCTCATTCATTCGGGTGCGACCGCTGCCCTGGCATTTTTGACAGGGGGAGCCGATCACCTGCCCTTGCCCACGACATCGGGAACATGGGGTTGTGGTGGTGAAGGAGCCGAGGATGGTATTTTGTGAATGGCGGACATAACCGGTTCCGCGACAGGTCGGACAGGCATCAATGTGGGTGCCCGGTTTAGCACCGGTTCCCTGACAGATGTCGCAGGCGGATTGGCGGGTAAAGTGGATCGTTTTTGTCGTACCGAGCGCCGCCTCCTCAAAGGTGAGATCCAGGTCGAGGCGCATGTCATCGCCGCGCTCGGCGCTGAAGCCGGACTGCGGTCTCGCACCGCCCATTCCGAAGAAGACGTCAAAGATATCACCCAAACCGCCGAAGCCGGGTCCGAAACCGGCCGCACCTCCATCACCCGATACGCCGGCGTGGCCGAAACGGTCGTAAGTGCGGCGCTTGGAATCGTCACTCAGCACCTCGTAGGCTTCATTAATCTCCTTGAATCGAGATTCGGCATCGGGTGCCTTGTTGACATCGGGATGGTAGCGTCGCGCCAGGTTGCGGTAGGCTCGCTTAATCTCCTCCGGGCTGCTGTTTTTTGAAACGCCCAGTATATCGTAATAATCCTGTTTCTCGGTTGCCATTGAATGAGATGTCCCCGCCTTACTCCGTTAGCGCCTGTCGGTCGGTGGAGCAGGAAAAAACTGGAGAGTGTTTAAAAGGCTTCAATTCCATCCATGAAGGCGGCTACTCTTCAGCCTCTTCATCCTCTGTTTTCTCATCCGGTTCGGATAGCATCGCCAACAGCTCCGCCGATGGTTGAACCAGTTCACCGGAATCGTTTTCAATTTCCAGCGCGTCATCCACCTCCAACTCTTCCGGCTCAGTTTCGACGTCTTCATCCGGAACCTTCAGCAGGGTGTCAATGCGGCTGGTCGGCGTCTCAACCGGCGCTCCCTCTTCCTCTTCATCCGATCGCTCGAGCAGGGCGGTTAAGGTGGTTGATATCTCGGTTGAGGTGGTATGGGCGGGTTCCGACTCCTCATAGTGTTGGGTTCCCACGATCCGGCCGCTTGCAATTTCCTCCAGCGCGACGGTAAGGTGATTCTTTGAGGTGCAATCCACCAGCGGGCGCGCCTTATCTTTCAGTTGGCAAGCGCGCTTCGCCCCTAAAATGACTAACGCGTATCGGTTTTCAAACTCGTCCAGTTTATCGCCAGACGGGTAGATCATGCTATAAACCTCCAATCACGACATCAAAGCAACCCGCATCATTCGTGCCAATTCTCTTGAGTGGATCGCCGATTCTCGATCAACATATTTTACACCATCATTTTGGGCTAGCGCGGGGAAAATGTCAAGGGTAGCATTCATTATACCCGAAGGAATGGCGCTTGAATTGGCGGAAAGAGTTCAGTTCTCCGGGCAATTTGGGCGGGTGTTACAGGGCGGTGTGTCTTGACCCCATCCCGCCCTTTCTCCTAGGAGGGGGAAGGAGCACGGAACGGTTGCGAGGGGGAATGCTAAGATTTGCGCGACGTATTAATCGCCAAGACCCAGTCCGGATCCCTTCCCCCTGAGAGGGGGAAGGCTAGGATGGGGGTCGGCCTAATGCGCTCCCACAAAACTGAACTCTTCCAGCTTGACAATTTGGAATTTCACGTTATAATAGATGTTAAATGGTCGTTAACCGCCGGTTGATCCAGGTCTATTCATTAGGCAAGAGTTCAGTTATCCGGGCAATTTTGGGGTGAGGAGTTGAATGTAAAAATACTCTCACTGTTTTAACACCTAACCCCCTGTCCCCCTTCCCGAGGCGGGAAGGGGGAACCGACGCGTATATCGGTGCAGCAGGCGCTCCCCCTCTCCGTTTCGGAGAGGGGGAAGGGGGGTGAGGTGGGCAACGTAAAAATCATTCCCATAAAACTGAACTGTTACTTCATTAGAGAGTGGCCATGCGAGCCGGAAAACATAATCTACCTTCTCAATTCCCACATTCTCCGGTTCTGGCTGTGCACCACCTCGATGCGGTGCTGGGTTCTATTATTCTATGCTTGCCGCTTAACACAAACCTACGGGCGCACTGCGCACAAACAGGCTTAACATAATGAATGAGTTCAGTTCTCTGGGAATCATTTACGACCATATTGGATGCACCCCCACCCTAACCCTCCCCCGTAAACGGGGGAGGGGATTAAGAGGGACTGGTGAAGGAGATTGCTTCGCTTCGCTCGCAATGACACCCTCCCCCCTCGGGGGAGGGCTGGGGTGGGGGCAAACGAAAATCACTCCCTGAGAACTGAACTCTTACGATATAATCCAAATCAAACCCGAAAGGAGAACGACTACAATGAAATGGCATTGTGACAAGAGAGGATTCACCCTCATCGAGTTGCTTGTAGTTATCGCCATAATCGCGATACTAGCCGCCATCTTATTCCCCGTCTTCGCTCAAGCGCGGGAGAAAGCACAGCAAATAAGCTGCGTAAGTAACCTTAAACAGATCATTCTGGCATCCCAGATGTACCTTCAGGACTACGACCAGCGATTTATGAGCGAGTGGCAATCCTTTGACAACGGCGCCTGCACCGGTTGTTGGCCATGTCAAAACGGAATGTGCACCGGGGTAACGTCGCCGGGGATGGTCGGTTGGTATACCGGACCCAAAACAAATCCCAATTTGTACGGCCTCAACTGGGCCTATGAGATGCAGCCCTACATCAAGAACGAGCAGTTGATGACCTGCCCGGCCACCCGAGACAGTGCATGGAATCCACCCTCCAATACCGACAGCAATTCCTACATTTACAACAGCGATGTCGGCGATCACAATTGGCGACTTGGAATCTATAGTCCGGCTCTTACCCTATCCGAGATTCCTCAGCCATCGTCCTTAATCGTTTTCTGGGATAAAGGCGATACGGAAAGGGTCGTTGAAATTCAGGGCTGGAACGGAAATGGTTGGAACTGCACCCCGACGTCGCCCCCCGCAAATCCCGATAATTCGTACATCTGTCCGGTTTGCTACCCCGATTGGCTGCCGCCCCATAATAATGGGCGTGATTACGCATTTGCTGATGGGCATGCCAAGTGGGAGCCCGATAGTGCGATGTGGGATGTTTCAGTTCCTAAGAAGTGGTATTACTTTTGCCAGCAATGATCCAGTAGAGGCGTAGAGCGTAGAGGGGGCGTAAGGCCTTACGCCCCTACACTATAGACAACAACCGGAAGGAATTATCCAAATGAAGAAAAGCATCGGCACTCCTGTCGTAGTGCTGGTTATCGTGATTGCCGTTGTGGTCATTGTTTTGGTGGGCTACAAGTTCTTCCTCACTCCGCCGGCGGATACCTATCACTATCCCAAAAATTTCGGGACTGGCAACCCATACTCGAATGTCCATCAATCGCAATCAGCAGCACCGGTCCCAAAATAACAATTCCTGGCCTGCTTGTCCCTGCCTGCAGCAAGCAGGCGAGCTTAGACGGGCTGCTGGCAGGTTAAGCGATCACTTCGGCCATATCCCAGGCCTCGATGCTAATGGAATGGCGCTCGCCCTTCCACCGGTAAAGGGCCTCAACCGGTCGCTGATTGGAGTTATAAAACACCAGCCGATCCGGAAATACGGCGGTCCAAACGCCGTCCAGTCCGGCATCTACTCGTTGAGGCCCTTTACGACCCGGAATCCAGTGAGAGGGATTGTAAACGGCCCTTTCAGCCAGCCTTAGAAAATCGGCCTCCTGTTCGCGACCGCCCAGCGCAAACCGGATGGTCAAGCCTTTGCCGATATGAGCGATCGAGGTATTCAAGCCTGATCGCAAAGGATGGGGGAAAAGCAGACGGCCTAGATCGGTTCTGCCCTCCACGTCGGTTGGGAGGCTGGGAGCTCGAGCGGCCAAGATGCCGCCGTCCCTTACCCAATCCAGCATTTTTTCTAGGATCGGCCGCTCCACTACCGGCATTTGGAAGGCAATCAGCACCCGATGCTGGTGCAGTGCTCCGTCACTGATCGGCAGCTCGTCCAGCACATCCACATCCACCAGATCACGCAGGGCGGTGGTGGCGTCAATGCTGGGTTGAAGAGAGCCGTTCATCATGTACCAGGTGGTCGGCGCAAAGACGGCCGCATCCTTTCGGGAGGGAACGCCGCGATAGAGGTGGATCCAGCGCCGGGCGTCGCGCGCGTGCTGCTCCCATTCATAGGTGAAAAGCTCGCTGGCGCCGCTGCATCCGTCGGAAAACATCCGGCGCAGAAAATCGGCGCGAGAGAGCGCCCCCGGCGGTTCGCTGGAAAGCGGCACCCCGTAAAAGCGATAGGCGCTGGAGATCCAGTTATCGCCGAAGATATGACCGGCCAGATCGGCCGGTTGTAAGCGGAGGCGATATTTGCCCGCAACTTTTGCGTAAGCGGGGCAGTAGGTGCCGAAGTAGAGCGGGTTAACCCCGCCTGCCGAACCGCCCGGCTTCATTTTCAGCTGATCGGCCGGCCAATATTTCCGAGCCGCCAGGTATACCTTTTCACTGAAATGGGGTATCGCCTGCAGGTACCAGGCCATAAAATCAAGCCAGTGCCTCCGCTTCGGTATATCGGTGCGGGATTCGGCAGGTTTCATATCGGCCGGCCCCAGCTTCAGCTCATCCGGATAGGCAATATCCTCCCAGGAAGAGAAGCGAGTATTCCATGTTCGGTTCAATGCGCTCAACGAGGCGTACTTTTGCTGCATCACCGATTGAAACTGTTGGCGGGCGTATCGGTCGTTGCACCACCAACCCTGATGGCAGTGACCCTCGTTCAACCAATCCTCGGCGAATGGCAGGGGGTAGTTGCCCTCGCCGTACGGCCCGACCAGCGCGATGTAGGTACGGCCTAACCGCTCCCCGAAATGGGCGGCTTGATGCCGGTAATAGCGCTCAAACCACTGTACGGTGGCTGGATCGAAGATGGACAGGGTGTTGGTCGGCAAGTTGTGCTCCACGCAGCGGAAAAGGGTGCAGCGGTTGGGCGCGCCGGAAATGTTAAATTTTCCTTCGCGGAGCCAAACCGGTGGGCACTGAAGCCATAGATAGGTATCATACTCAAGGCCGGCCGCTCGTTGAGTGTGTGCCATCAAGTCGTAATGATGCCAATCCCATTTGCCGGGCTCTTTCTCGATCGCCCCCCACGCCTGGTAGTCCTCATCCGCCTTGATTCCTTGCAGGTGTTCACCGTGAAAGCTGGACTCGGGCGGTATCGGTTCACCCGCATCGGAGGGATATGCGCCAATCGGGGAATGTTGGATATAAAAGACCGATTGGTTGCCGGTGATGATGGGGAGTGGGCGGTCGGGAACCGATAGCGGTGGCGGAGCCGGATAGTAACCTCCTGCCGGTAAGTTATCCGGCGGAACGTATTGCTGATCGGTGGTGAGGAGGAACAGGTCCACCCATGCGTCCCAAGGCGGACTGCCTAGGCCATCCATCGTTAATTGCAATACAGGTGATTGTATGACGCCGAGCTTTACCCAGTGCCAACCGGCCGTATCGGGCTGGCCGGGCGCTCCCAATTTACTCAATATAGGCGATTTGATGCCGTCAATTGTAATTTGTAGCCAGCGCGGATCCTGAACATAGAAAATTCGCACCCAAACGGATACCGGCTCCGAAAAGGGCACCGAAACGGCCGCCTTGTACACACCGCTGGTTTTGTTGCCATAGATATACGCACCGCCCGAAGTATCCGCCTGCGTTCCGTAAGTCCAAGGAGAGGCAAGCGGGATTAAGTCCTCTGCTTCCAGCCAGAGGCGATCATCGGACTTGGCGGAGCTGAAAGCGGCGCCGGCTGATATCAGGCTGACGCTCGTGATCCCCGATTGAATGAATTGGCGACGGCTCACACTCATTTCGTATCGCTTCCTTTTAGATTTGTAATTAGTATCTATAAGGTTGTTGAAAATGTCGCTGAATACTGACGCATCGTCAGTCCGGCGCGGAGGCGTTTCGCTGCGCCATCACTTCCTTCCACGAAAAAAGAAAGGCAGGAAGTGCAATTAGAAACATAAAAAGGGCAATCAAGACATAGCCCGGATCAATCGGTAAGCGGCGATCCAGTCCCAGCATCGTAACGATGCCGGCAACGCCAAATAGCAGCCCGCCGAACAAAAGGGTGCGGCCGCCGGTTTGCGACCCTATCCGCTTAATCTCCGCTTCGGTGATATGCATCCAGCGCATAGAAGCCCCGAATAGACCGCCGATAACGGCCAACATCGCCATCGTTCCCAGCCCGAAAAACAGTCCCGGCATAAAGCCCAGCCATGGGCTGCGCATCGCGGGGGCGGCCACCGTGGTAATGAAGAGTGAAAATCCCCCGAATCCAAAGCCGGCAATAAAACCGTGAATAGCGGCCCAGCTTGTCGGAGGCTGCGAATGGTGCTCTGATTTCACTCGGTGGCGGCGGGTGAACAGGTGGCGGCAGGTTTCCATGTCCGCCACCACGTCATGGTGATGTCCGAGCAGGTGAAGGTGAGCATATCGGTTGGTGCGCAAGATGATCTCACCGGCGACCGTCATCGCGATCCCAACCACGATGTAAACGATGCCGTTGACGGACGGGCGGAGCAAAAATGGGGCCAGCGCCAGGTAGGCAATCTCAGAGGCGATGGCGCGCTGGAAGGTGAAGCCGCTTGAGAAGTAGAGTCCCGCCTTCATCCCTTCTTTGCTGCCGCCGCCGCCAATCGCGTAGCTGAAGGTGATGGGCCAGGTGTGCTCATCCGGCAAAATTCCGTGTAGCAACCCAAAAAGGAAAGAGTAGGTCAGCGCGACGAGCGGTGCCAAGCCTTATGCTCCCATTCAGGATTTTTCATACCGTTTAGTATACTGTAAGGGTGGGTTTTGCCGTATGGCGCACAGGGCTGGCCAGCGATGGAGAGCAAGAGAGCGGCCTAAGCAGCCGTGGCGGGCTGATTCTGGGCCGCCAACCGGCAGTCATTTAACCCACCGGCGCCGGACGGGTGGTAATAGATGCTACAATATATCATCTCGGTGCACGAGCCAATTTAGCGATTGTGGCGGAGAGGTTTTAAGACATTCCGGCTGACGCCATTGAACATGGGAGAATCCGCAGAGGATATGATGATATATTCTGATGACGAACTTCAAACGCTTCTGGGCGATATCGAATCGGACCTGGCCGAGCGTAAGGAAGCCTGGAAAGGGGACGCACCGCAGACCGGAAGACAGGCAGTTTGTGCTTTTGCGAACGATCTGCCGGGCCATCGTAAAGCGGGCGTACTTTTTATCGGTGTGAGAAATGATGGAACTCCTTCCGGTTTGATAATTACCGACGAGCTTCTTCGTACCCTTTCCGACATCAAGACTGATGGGAATATTCTCCCACCGCCAACCATTCTGGTAGAAAAGCGTAATCTCAAAGGAGCTGACATTGCCGTAGTTACGGTTCAACCCTCTGACACGCCCCCTGTTCGATACGGTGGAAGGATATGGATTCGCAGCGGACCAAGACGAGCTGTGGCTAACCCACAAGATGAGCGGATTCTGAATGAAAAACGCCGTTACCGGGATATCCCATTCGACATACAACCGCTTCCTTCATGCAATCTATCGGAACTAAGTCAAACTCTGTTCGAACTGGAGTATTTGCCCAATGCATTTGCTCCGGATGTCGTCGCCGCCAACGAGCGATCTTATGAGCAGAGACTCGCCTCTTGTCGGATGATTTCCTCCGTGAACGATCCCACTCCGACCATACTGGGCGTGCTGGTCTTAGGTATATCGCCGCGTGACTGGGTTCCCGGCGCTTATATACAATTCCTGCGGATTGCTGGGACGGAAATGAGCGACCCGATCCAGGATGAGGCTCGTATTGATGGTGCCTTGGGGCAGGTATTGCGTCGTATAGACGAAAAAATTGACGCACATAACCTCAGTAAAGTTGACATCATTTCAGCCGATCGAGAATTGCGTTCCGCCGCTTATCCACGCGTGGCGCTTCAGCAACTGATTCGCAATGCGGTTATGCACCGCACTTACGAGAGCACGAACGCACCGGTCCGATTCCATTGGTACGATGACCGTATCGAAATCATAAATCCAGGGGGACCGTTCGGAATCGTCACCCAAGAAAACTTCGGACGGCCGGGAATTACGGATTACCGCAATCCGAATCTTGCAGACGCTATGAAAGTTATGGGGTTCGTGCAGCGATTCGGCATCGGAATACAGACCGCAAGAGCGGAATTGAAAAGAAACGGCAATCCCGATATCGAATTTCAAGTTGAACCAATGAACGTGTTGGCAACGGTTAGGAGGCGGCAATGAGTGTCCCGGTACTGACATTTTTCAATAATAAAGGCGGTGTAGGGAAAACTTCCCTGGTATACCATCTGGCTTGGATGTTTTCTGAGCAAGGCCGTAGGGTTGTGGCGGTTGATCTGGACGCCCAGGCGAATTTAACCGCGGCCTATCTCGATGAAGACGAGCTTGAGCGGCTGTGGGAAAACAAAAAAACGCCAACCACGATTTATCAGGCTATAAAACCGCTCACTCAGGTGAGGGACATTGAGGAACCTAATGTCGAAGAAGTGGCGCAAGGTCTCTATTTAGTTCCCGGAGATGTAGCCTTGGCTTCATTTGAGGATACACTATCCGAATCTTGGCCTGACAGTATGGCAGACACTAATTTATATCGCCCTTTTCGAATCTTGACCGCATTTTGGCAGGTCGCACAAATGGCGGCGAAACAGATAGACGCCGATATCATTCTGGTGGATGTGGGGCCTAACCTCGGGGCTATAAACCGATCCGCTCTGATTGCTTCCGATTATGTTGCAATTCCCTTGGGAGCCGATCTGTTTTCTCTCCAAGGATTGAAAAACCTAGGGCCAACCCTTCGTTCATGGCGCAACCTCTGGAAAAGGCGGCTGGATAATTGGAGATCACCCGATTTTACACTACCTCAGGGGCGTATGGAACCGCTTGGATATATTGTGCAGCAGCATAGTGTGCGACTCAGCCGGCCGGTTAAGGCTTATGATAAATGGGTTAACCGGATGCCGGCTGTTTATCATGAGGCCGTGCTTCAAAACGACACTGCCGCGGCTACACCCTCGCAGGATGATGAATGTCTCGCCACGCTGAAACACTATCGCAGCCTGATACCGATGGGGCAGGAGGCACGAAAACCTATTTTCCATCTCACGCCAGCGGATGGCGCAATCGGAAGCCATGCACAGGCCGTTCAAGAGGCGCATAAAGATTTCGAATCGCTTGCGAACAAACTGATTGAAAGAATGAGCACCGCACAACTTCCTTTGAGGGCGCTATAATTGTTCGGAAGGTGATACGACCAGTTATTTATTTTCATTCGCCCCCCTCTACGGCGCAGTGGGAGGCTGAGACAGGGTAGCGCCTGAGCCGGGCAATATCCGCCATAACAGTAAATCCCCGGCTGCGATTTTCAACGGCACCACCAGCTTGCCGGGCTCGGCATAACTGGCAATCGGCTTTCCGGTCACCGCATTGAGGAGATGGTAACGCCCATTCGGCAATTGTAGACCAGCTAGGTGGATCGTCGCCACACCGTCAAATTGTTGCTTCGGAAGCCAGCCGCTTAGCGTGATCCAGGCACTGCGAGTCGCTCGATCCACCGTCGGCACCGCCTCGATCATTCGGCCGGATTGGTTATAGGTAAGGTAGGGTGAAGCGTATTGCGCCAGCTCCGACGCGGTCTTTACGATGTGGCCACCTTGGGACGCATAATGAACCATCGCGGGATCACTCTGCCCGTTTAGCGGCAGGATAGCGCGAAACCGATCCAGGTTAACGACACCAGCCGCCACCTCGCGATCGGTGACTACCGTGAATCCCATCGGCAGGTCGCGCCACATATTGGCCAACTTGTTGGCCATGCCGCCCAGAATGGCCGGATCGGTAAACGCCGGCTTGTAAGATACATAGACCGCCACCGGCTGGAGCGGATAAGACCCGTGGATTCGGCTCAAAATTGGGATCCACCGAATATACTGGGGGTAGCCGACCTCATATTCCTTACCCCCGTTGTAGAGGAAGAAATCCATCCCCACCTCTTTGGGCGCACCGAAGCCGTAATGACCCAAGAACTCGGCGATTTCAGCGTGCAAACCGGTGGAACGCGGCGTCCACTCTTCAAAAAGCGGCACATTGTAATACCGCGCCAAGCTGCAGAATAGGATCGCCAGCCCGGTGTGATCCGCGTCATCCAGCACCACGGTCACACGGTAGCGGCGGGCAAGCTGGAAAAAGGTGTCGGGCAGATTAAACGCGACGCCGGCGCCGCTGAATCCACCACCCCAATAGTAGTAGAGCGGAGTATTGGGAGCGTCATGCCGAATCAGAGCGGTCAAGCGAGCGTACGTCTCGAATACACTCCAGTTTCGAAAGCGCTGATACACCGAAAAGAGGGAATCTCCCGGTGCAGCCGCCGGCACCTCATTCCAGGTGGTGAAATGAGTGCCATAGCGTTGATTGAATTGGGAAAGGGAATGGTAGCGCGTCGGCAGCCATTGATGGAATCGGGCGACATCCTGCGGAGCGTACCCGTTTACGCCTTTCCCACCCGGCTCCGGCCCCCACATGTAGTCCAGCCAGCCGAAATCCAAAAAAACGCCGCCGAACCCAGGGCTGTTTTTAATGTGGTTGATGGTCGTGACGACGTAATCGAAATACGCGCGACGATTGTATCGGCTCCACCAAGTCGGAACGCTGGAAACAACGCCGGTTGGCCCCACATCGTATTTTGTGATCCAACTCGCTGGATTGCCTCCCCAGACCCCGTACCAAAATATCGGGATAACCCGCACATGAGCCTTTGCCGCATTCTCCAATGTACGATCAAGCACCGCAAAATTGTAGCGACCCGGACCGGGTTCCACCGCCGCCCATTCCATGTTGATCTCGGCATAGTGAATGCCGTGAGCGGCCAAGCTGGCAAAAACAGACTCCGACCAGGCAGCCGGGGGCATCGTGGCGGCATATAGGACGGTGGCGTAAAGGGTTTTTGGATGGGCTTGGTAGAGCGCGTTTTGCCGATTCAAGCGCAGGTACAGGTAGCTGACCGCATCACCCTTTGCGAAGACCTCTGCGCTATAACCTTTAACAGTGCGGCAGGAATATCGGCTGTCACCGATATTTCCACCTATGGCCAGTTGTACTATCCCATCATCGGTGTTGGTTGAAACGGTTCCGGCTCGGCCGGTATCGAAAATTATGCCGGCGCTGGGGCCTTGCGCACTAATATGGCCCTCCCGATCAATTTTCGGTGGCCGAAGCGAGAGGATAAGTTGATGCACCGCAATGCCGGCTGACCCACCAATCCGCAGGTCGGCGCCAAAGTTTTGCCGCCCTGCAAAATCCACCCCGGTAAGCTTCCATGTTTTGATGTGCCAGGTATCTTTGCCTCCCCAAAGCTCATCCGGTGTGCCCTGGTAGGCGCCGCTCATCGGTGCGCCGGCGTTGGATGAGTTATAGTCAATGTGAAAGGAGGCGCTGGAGGGCGCCCACGCGAACTGAGTCGCCCAGATGGGATGCCTGACTTCGTTCGCTTTGATTTGCGATGCCAGAGCGCCGTCGCTGATGATACCCAGCAACAGCATCAATAATGCCCACCGTATTGGTCTAAATCCGATCAAACCGAAATGCTTTAAATACATTCGCGCGAATAATCTCCTCCCAAAATACTATGGCTTTAAAATAGCTTACCCGTTTTTCCCACGTGTGGGTTGTGCCTGGCAGTTGAATTTCGGATGGACAAATATTCTCCAATTTAACTTGGAATGAGTTCAGTTCTACGGGCAATTTAGGCGGGTGTTACAGGGCGGTGGCTCTTGACCCCCATCCCGCCCTTCCTTCTTCCCCCTATGTATAGACCGGACACATGGGTAACACATGTTCGGAGACATGGGTAACACTCATACTACAATTGGCCATGGAGGAGGAAGCTTCTGAGCGCAGCGGCCAACTCTTTCGCCCGGCGCAGGTTGCACTTAACCACCCGTGACTGCACGTCCGGCTTTCGCGCATACCGATCCGAGCTGCTATCGCGACTATTCGACCGCTCTTTCTATTCATCCGGATATAGTCTTCACGTGGAGCTTTTGTGGCGAGCGGCGTATGATTTAAATGCACGTATCCGGGAGGTGCCGATAACGTTTGTGGATCGTCAGCGAGGGGCAAGTAAAATATCCATCCGTGAAATGACCGGCGGCTTTCGCTCGTTGATGAAGCTGAGACGAGCACGTTCATGAGGCCAATATTGGAGGATGAAATCAACCATCTTATGGCTACGATCACCCGGTGCGCGTTGAGGAGCATCAATCCCAATCCCCCACGTAGATGACCTCCTCCTCCAGCCGCACGTTGTATTGCCGCCAGACTCTATCCTTAACCGTTTCGGCCAGGTTACGAATATCGTCGGCGGTCGCGCCACCCCGATTAATGATGAAGTTGGCGTGCCTCGATGAGACGACCGCTCCCCCTTGCCGCATCCCTTTGCATCCGCAAGCGCTTAGCAAATAGCCGGCCGGCACCACGCCCGCTTCCCTCATGGCCCCCGGCAAACCCTCCAAACGCTGCGCCAACTCTACATTATAGACGTTCTTAAAAAAGCTGCCTGCCGAAGCATACCACGGCTGCTTTGAAATGCGCTGGTTTTGCAGATCCCGGGCGCGGCGAAATATCGCCGTGCGGTCATCGGGCTTTAGCCGCAGTGTGGTTGAAATTAAGGTTGCCGGCGGAGCGCCATGATGTCGCAATCGGCTGTCTCGGTAAGCGAAGCCCATCCACTCCGGCCCCACCTCCTTGAGCTCAGCATCCTCCACCACCTCGATCGTTTCAACCAGCTCGCAAATATTGTACCGGTATGCGCCCGCATTTGAGACCAGCGCTCCGCCCACCGAACCGGGAATGCCGACTGCAAACTCCAATCCGGATAGACCGGCTTGCGCGGTGCGTAAAAAAAGATCCATCATCGGATAGCCGGTCGCCACTCGGGTCAGCTCCCCAACCTGTAAATCCCGGCATTTATTGCGGATGACAAAGGCTCGTATTCCCCGATCGCTTACGCATATATTGCTGCCGTCTCCCAGAATGAAGTGTGGGATCTTACATTTTTGGACGAGGATCGCCAGCTCGGCAAACAGGCGGGTGTTGTGAGCGCTATAAAAAAGATCGCATGGCCCTCCCACTCGTAACGTGGTATAGCGGCTCAAAGGTTCATTAAGATGAATGTGCTCGAGGTCCGAAAATCCGCTTAAACAGTGAAGCCACTCTTCCGCCTCTTGGGACGTACTGCTCATCTCCGACATGCACTGCCTTGCTTATATGCCAACCTTGACGTTGGGAAAGGCCTTCCGGTAGATCAAATCAAGCGCCTCGACTGCCATTCTAGCATCTCGCCCATCCACCAAAGGCTTTTCATCATTTTGTATGGCTCGTATAAAATCCTGCAGTTGATAGGCATGGCCGCTTAAGCTGATCGCCAACGGATCGCTGCGGCCACCGATCATCTCCCCCGCATCTTCCAGCGATGACATGCGGGATTCGCCGTTTACCGTATATGCCACCACTTTGGAATCATCAAATGCAGCCGAGCCGTTGGCGCCGTAGATCTCCAACCGGGTCGCCATATCACCCTGACAACAGGTCGTCGCCTCCAGCACTCCACTGGCCCCATTTTCAAAGCGCAGAACCGCAATCGCGTTATCCTCCGCCTCGATCTGATGGTCGAGTGTTTCCAAGTGAGCGTATTCTACCCTGACCACTCTCCCGCATAACCAGCAGAGATGATCAATCCCGTGAATTGCCTGATTGCCCAACACACCCCCGTCGAACCGCCATGTACCACGCCAATCATCTGCATCGTAGTAGGATTGTTTACGGTACCATTTCACGTAGGCGCTGCAAGAAAAAATCTTCCCCAGCTCACCGTTTACGACCGCCTCACGAACGATTCGAGCGCCGCGGCTGGCCCGTCTCTGAAAGATACACGCCAACTTCACCTGGTGCTCATCGCATGCGCGGATCAGCCGATCTACATACTCTACGTTCAAGTCGAGCGGCTTCTCCGATAAGACGTGCAGGCCATGCTCGGCCGCCAGAACTCCCAGAGTCGCATGCAAGCCCGATGGAGTGCAGATATCCACCGCATCGCAAAGGCCGCTTTTCAACAATTCCTTCAGATCAGTGAATGCAGCCGCCTCCACCTCAGCGGCGCCCATCTCCGCCCTTTCCGCAATGACATCACAAACCGCCGTAACCTGCGCTCCCTCAGTGCGCTTCCACAATCGGAGGTGACTTCCTCCAATTCCACCGTAACCGATTAATCCGATCCGAACCAGAGTGTTCGCCATATCAAGTCCTTATTAAAATTGGGCAGCGCCAAGCCGTAAGGAAATGCGGTGCTCCAAGCTTGACCATGATAAGATAACATCGCGGCCCCCGATATCATAAGCCAGACCTAAGTCGAAATCCTTGTAGGTGGCGGCGCCGTATTGTTGCATCGTCGTCATTAAGGCAACCCGCCACTTCGGTGCGATCGAGTAGCTGAAATCGCTGAGGAGACTGCTGTTGGGCGCATCCAGCATATCGCTGGCGTATAGGGTGAGATACCATTTGTTTCTTCCCGATGCAAAGAAAGAAGCGCTGATCCGATGCTGCCCCTCCCCATAAATGGTATACGGTTGGTGGGTGAAATCATAGCTGAGCTGCAAATTGGCAGTTGCCCCGAAGGTGTGCGTCAACGAGAGCGAAGAGAGCAGGGAGGTTCCACCGCTGGCGCCACTGGCCATAACCTCCCCAATGCTGAACGAGTGGGTGAGCGTGGTATCGTGATCAAGCTTGAATGGGGAGCTGTTCGCACGCATTGATATGGATTGGGTAAAAATGTCTTGTCGAATCCCCGCCTCCGCGGTGCGGCTGATATTAGAAGAGGTGCCGATCGTGTAAAAATAGCCGGTCTTTCCCATCGGTCGCGGCAATCCCTCAAAGTAGACGGTTCCCTGCTGATTGTTAATCGGGATGCCGTTGAGGCTCTGGTTCATGATGACATTGGCGCCCAGGCGATAGGTGCCAATCTGATCGTTGTAATTGCTGGTCAGAAATAGATTACGATGCTGAGGGAAATCGAGATAGATGGAGCCGACCGAGGTTGGACTGAACTGCTCACTGTGTGACCAATCAACCCCCCAGTCGCTGCGTGTTATACCGTTTATTCCGAACTGCCCCTGATACCTTTCGCCGCGCAATGATGAGTATTTTTGCACCATGTCCAACGACCAACCGGCTTGGGTCGTGTAGATGCTGGATTGGCGCTGATCTCCTCGACGAAGATAGAAAATTCCGGTTTTGCTGGGAGAAAGCTGAAAATAAAAGGGAATATCCACCCCGATCCCCTGAGAGCCCAATGATACAAACTGTTCGGAGAACAGGTGGTTCGAGCCGAGACTGAGCACGTAATAGGGCATTGATACCAGCATTTGGCCCTGCTGATAAAATCGCGGCGAGGTAAATTGAAGTTTATCATTGGGGAAAAAGAGAATTTGGCGTGCGGCGATCACCAGGTTGCTATCCGATAGGTCGGCCATTTTCAGGTAGATCGGTGGGATGCCCCCCGGCATGAGCGTTTGCTTCATGCTTTCACCCTTAAGTTGGACCGGGCGTAGCGCGCGCCCCTTGGCAACCACTGCATAACCGTCATTTGTCATAAGATTATAATAGAGGCGATCGGTCGAGATAGTATGGTCGGCAACCTTTAAGCGCACCCCGCCCCTCGCCCTTACAATGGTTTGATTGCAATCGAGCTGAATTTGATCGGCATAAACTTGAATGTTGCGGAAGCTTAAATAGGCGCCGCTATGGGGTGAGCTGGCCTCAATCGTCCGATCGGTGACGCTGTACATCAGCTCGTGATTGCTCCGCACCGCAACGAACGCGTTACCTTGATAGGTGTCTTGTGTGCTGTTGGTAAAACGAATTCGGATGGTGGCCGCACCCGCACCCGGCGATGTAACTAAGATTTGCGCGTCTCCGGTTTGGTTGCTGGTGATCCGAACTCTCGCTACCCCACCCATCGTGGTTGCCTGTACATCGGAAATGGCCCCCGTGTTGCCCGCTTGAGTCAACGGTTCCAGCGTTCCCAATGTGGTATGAAAATCAACCTCAATGCCATCCGGCACGTAGTTTCCGCTTGAATCTCGAACGGTTGCGCTGATTACCGCTGAGCTTTTTCCGTCCGCCAACACAACCGGGCGATCCACCGATAGAGAAATGGTGCTGAAAGCATAAGCGATTGCCGGAAAGGCACTCAATAACAAGCAGAAAAATAATGTGGTCGAATGAGAATGTTTCATTAACCGAGCTCATAATTGAATTGGCCGAGCCTTGTTTTTAGGTCCCGGCCAATATTCTGTTCACGTCGGCTGCTAATCGCAAGTTAATAATTCAGCGGAACTAATTTGTTTTCGGTTTGACACGGTTTACTGCATCATCACTGCAATTATTACAGCCTTCTAAATCATCAATTATGAAGAGATACCGCGACGTGAATTACTTTTTTGCGTTCTTAGCATGCGGTGATGGGATCGGTGCATTTCTAATGGTGCCCACCAGGCCAGTCATCAGTTTGTCGGCGGTAGTCCGAATGGCGTGATCGGCAATGCTGTTTTCAGAGCCGTTGGGGTTTTTATACCCTCCGCTCAAGGTCACGCTCTTAATGATTCGGCCGCCCGAAACTTTGAGCAACCGACCGCTCATCGTAATGCTAACTTGGTGAGTGTTCGCGTTATAATCGTAGCTGTCAATTGACCCCAGCAAAATATAATCGTAATCAGCGATTTTCGCCAGCCTAATGCCTTTTGTATTATCCTCTGAAAATGGCGCTGAAACATCTTGGTCGCCGAGCTGCTGATCCTGTAGCGCGCGGGCGATCGGTGGCAGGTAGCGATAGAAACGAACCGGTTGGTACTTGCCGCTCAATACCAGTCGAGACCAAGCGACATCGGTTGCCAATTCAGCATAGGCGCTGGTGCTGGGATCGCTCGAATCGAACGGGAACAGCAGCAATGATGGCCTTGACATCTCTTGTAATAGAAGTGCGTGATCGGCGTTAATTTTTGCTGAAGCGCCTGGTATCATCGCGACCATTAATAGTGCGCTGATACCAAACACCCATAGTGAATTTTTGCTCATTTTTCTTGCCTTCATTGTTCGCTTCCTCACCGTGTTTCGGGGGGCTGCCGACGGTTAATCCACAGGCGGCAGCCCCCTTGATTTTTTATCGTATGACCAGATAGGGCATAACCATGCGCGCTTGCTGGCTCTGGCTGTCAGCCACTACCACCGAAACGAGATAACTGCCGGATGGAACCGAGATTCCCTTTGAGTCTCTGAGATCCCAGACCACCGTATTAACCCCAGCCTGCACCGCGCGACCGGTTGAAAGTAGCCGGATCACTTGCCCGGATGCGGAACGGATCGTAATCCGAGAGTACGATGCCGCCCGGCTTACGGTATAGGTAATGTTGGCCGTTTGCGGCGCGCCCGTCGCACGACCGCCCGTTGTTTGTATATCCAATTGTGAAATCAACAAGGCTTCACCAAGGTGCACCGATTTCGCGGTGATGGTGAGATCTCGGGTGCCCGAGGATCCGGTATTAACCACAATCGAAGAAGTGGTTCGCATGGATCGAGTCGAGCCATCGGTCGGATCAGTGAGGGTGAGCTCATACTGTTTGGGCACTTGCGCTATGTTCGGCCAGGTAATGGTTACATTTTGATTTGGCTCCGGTGAAGTAACCCGTATCGTCCACTTTTTGTTGGGATCGTTGGGTGAGCGAAGGTCTTGCGCGTATGCGCCGTTGTGATCTCCCCAATCGGTATGAACGAGTGCGAGTGACACCGATCTCCCGTATGCCGGGGGCTTTAAGGCGTCGAGCGGGTTATAATTTCCGGTTACCTGGTTTGAAACGCCGATATAGTTATGGGTGTCGTTCGTATTGGCTGAGGTGGCCGAGATCTGCAACCGCCAATTGTTCACACCGATCGGCTGCTGAGCGAAAGCGCTTCTGGTTATGACGGTCGCTCCCGGTTCGTCTATCGGCGGGAAAATCAGCTTTAAGTTCGGCAAGAAGCTGTATACCCAGAACCCCGCATAGGGTTGCATCAAGTAGCCGAGATCTTGCGAAAAAGCGTAATCGTGCTCGCTTTGATCAAAATAATAGATCGTCGGGCTGATCCAGTTGTGGTTGCCGTCGCTGGCCACATTAAGCGGCAGTATCTGCAATGTAGCCGGGTTGAGCACCTGCATATCGCCCCATCGGATATTGAACAGGTATGGGTCACCAATTAACGACCACCCTTGCGGCAAGGTGAGGGTGAATTGAGAGCTCGTGCCGGTTTGATTGGGCACCGGCGATGCTCCGGTTATGCTGATCTGCTGGCCTTGATTCAACTGCAGCCAGTATCCCAGCCCTGGTTGTATTTGGCTGACCGCCTCATAAGAGCCGGCCGTTCCGTTCCAATCCAACAGCATAAAATTGGCTGGATCCAAGCTAAATGCAAACGATGGCTGCGGATTTGAGAAAACGAATGGCAACGAGATCAGTTGCAGGCCGGATGGGAATTTTTGGCTGCTGGGAATGGCCGGTATCTCCATCGTCCGGGTTACGCTCTTACCGCCCGCAATGCCGGTGCTGACCGTCACATAATAGGTGATGATACCGCTCTGCGGGTTACTGACATTGGGTAGCAACTGCCAGGAAAACGATTTCTCCGCGCCCGGCGATATGGAGATGCTGGAGTTCGTGCCCTGGGTTGCCGTCTGTCCCGGCGCCAACTCCAGGCCGGAATTCTGCGGTAGGTTGAGGGTGGCCGAGTAATTATCCAACGCGATTGTTGTTAGATTTTGGACCGATACTTCAATCGTTATCGGATTATCAATGGGCGGAGTAGCGCTGGAAGGTGTTATCACAATCGGCAAGTTGGGTTGAGTAGGCAGGGTCAACGGCGCAACATGATATTGGTACGGCGGAGCATTATATAGGTCGGCAATCTGCTGGTTGTAGTTTAAGTAAGCCGGCCCTTCCACCGCCTCCACCATAGACTGGTCAAAGTTTTCCGACGCCACTCCCAATCCGAGATAGTTTACCACCGTGCGGGTATCGCCAGGAACCAACTCAACCGGGTTGTAGTAGAGCGCGACCGCCGGATCGAGCGGGACGGTGGTTCCCGTCGTATCAATCGGCTGAGTCGGATCAATGGTAACGCCCCAAGGGGCGGCTGCAAATAAGCTCACCGGCGCCAGCGTAAATTCATCGGGCCTCGTGTTGTCGGACGCCCATACCGATTCGCTGGCCGAGCTGGTGGCCGTTAATCCCCGTATCACAAACTGCCCGCTTGCTCCGTTTTGTGATACCGGGACATTGGTTGACCAGAAAGTAGGAACTTGTGGACCTACGTAATCAACCTCATTGTGAATGGTGCTGTGATTGTTGGTGCGAACCGGCGCGCCTCCATATCCTACCGTAGTGCCGATCGTCACCGGCAGGCCGGCGCCGTTATACCCTTCCACCAATCGAATCCCGACCGAATGAGGGAGCGTATCATCGTTTACAATGCTGAAACCCCACCGGATCGTGTCATGCAGGAGCTTAACGTCCAGATTGACCACTAGGTTGCCGGTCGTCGTGGTTGTAGTTGTTCCAGTTCCAGTTCCAGTTCCTGTACCGGTGCCGGTTCCCGTTCCGGTGCCGGTTCCAGTACCCGTCCCGCCGCCGCTTGTCGTGGTAACGGTCATCGGTTGGAGCCACTGCACCTTCATCTCATTGTTGACCACGCTCACGCTGTTGGGCGCGCCTAATATCACATCGCTGCCACCGGCTTGAGCTCCTCCGTCAATCCTTAATGATATGATGACCGAATGAAGAAGGACGAGTCCGTCGTCAGCCGTTGTGACCGGATCGCCACCGGTTGTTACAGCGGTAAATTGATTGGGGGGCGCGGTGGCGGTTGTTACACTGATATAGGCGTTTGATATGGATGATTGGGCAGCAGAACGAGCCTCCAGCCCTATGGTTAACCCTATCACGAATAGGGCAGTACCTGTAATCCAGCTCAACCTACGCATTCGATTGAAACTCATCGAAACTGATCCTCCCTCAAACGTTGAACGCATTCTCCGCTGCCGCTTATGGGACTCACTCGCCGGCCCCTTATACTTAGCGGCCTTAAACGGCATACGCCTCGCTGATCAGCGATTAAACGATCACTATCGTATGACAATGAATGGCACCACCGCGTTTGCACTTTGATCCGAAGATTGCACGATCGCATGGACCTTGGCAATGTAGGCTCCGCTGGGAACCGAGGTCCCTTTCTGGTCGCGGCCATTCCAAACCAACGTCGTATTACCCGCCGTTATCGCTCTCGATGATCCGACCGTTGCCACCACGTTACCGCTTGCCGAAACGATCGTCACCTCAACCGTCGCATTCTCAGAGATGCTGTAGTTGATGCCATAACCACCACCTCGCGTTGGCGCCACGCTGAGGCCCGATATGATCAGATGAGCGCCCAGCGGTTGAGTAACTGACCGGATTACGTATTCGTGAGCCTGCTTGGCATTTCCGGAGTTAAAGGTTACTGAGCTTCGTGTTCTCATATCGTAAGTCTGGCCGGTCGCCAAATCCTTCAATGTCAGGCGGATATTTCTCGGTACGCTCTGTATGTGCAACCAACTTAAAGTCACCGGAACATCGGTTTTATCGGTATTCACCAGCACATTCCACGCCTGTGGAACGATGCTGCGTGATCGAATGTCTTCCGCATATACTCCGGATTGGCTGCCCCAATCATTGTGCTGAATTTCGACGGTCACGAACGGAGACAGCATGGGCGGCTTGGGCACTTTCAATTGATCCGGACCGTTGATTGCCCGGCTGCTCTCACCGATGAAATTGTAGCTATCCGCCATCGAGCCGGCGGTAGCCTGCAGTTGTACGTACCATCCGCTTGAGCCTAGGCTGGGTCCGGTCACCGCTGCGGCCCGGGAGGTTGTAGCGGTCGGCGTCGGCGGCACCACCAATGTGAGCCCGTTTGGCGCATAGGTTGGATCAACGAAAACCCAATTCCCAAGCCAGGGCTGCAGCGAACCGGCCGGCAATGTATCGAAGGTGTATTGACCGTTCACGAAACTGTATAGGCTGGCATTGATATAGCCCTTGCTTGCCGCGTCTTGGATCGGCATGGTTACCCCATTATCTGTAACTAGTAGGGCATTCCAGGAAACCGCAAAGTCCATCGGATCACCGATCATGTTCCAGCCCGGTTGTAGGGGTATGGATATCGGCTGTGAATCCTCTCCCACTCCGGTCGTTAAAATGGGGGTCGCATTCTGAGCATCTAAAAAGTATCCGAGTCCGAGCGGCGCTACCGGCTGGTTGGTTACGTTTTGAAACGGAGCGTTGCTGGGCGGGTTGAAGGATGCGTTTGGATCTTGCTGCCCGCTCCCATTGTAAAAGGCATATTGAGCGCTGCTCGATTCCCAGCGCGCCAGCCTGAAGGTCAACCCGAAGTAGGTTTGGGGGATTGCACCGGCTTGTAAATAGGGAATAGAAACCAACGATCGTCCCGCCGGCATGACGTGCGGCGAAACGGTAAAGGTCCGGGTATCGGTGGCGGTCTGTCCGGTTGTCGGGTTTACACCGGTGATCACGACGGTATGGCTTCCGGGATTAAGCACCTGGTGAAACCCGATGATATATCGCTCTCCGGGCGTGCCCGATATGACGCTATTCTGAATGGTGGTACTTGGAACCGGATTTCCATCAACCGTTATGGAAAGCGAGGACAGCGGAACCAGGCTGACCTGAAATTTCAACATTGGATTTAAAGTATCCACCGGTTGCGGGGTGGTAAAAGTCCCCGAACTGGAAGCAAGCCCTCCGGTACCCTGCGGTGATATGATAAGAGTTGATACGCTGACCTTCAAAAGTGCCGCATACACATCCAGCACGCCGTAGCCGTAGGTCGGATTTGGAACCGTTTGCCCGACCGTATCGGCGGTTGATTCAATGGCGCTGATGGCCTGATCCGGGGTCACTCCCGGAACAGAAAGTAAAAGTGCGATAGCTCCTGCGACGTGGGGCGCCGCCATCGAGGTTCCCTGCTCCTGACCATAAATACCGCCCTGCCAGCAGCTTGTAATTTGCAAAGTTAATGGGTTTGAAAAGGTTGGATCATCGCCACCGGGGGCACAGATGGTTGAGTAAGGACGCACTTCCGAATAGACGGCATGCTCCTTATTGGGTCCGCACGAAGTGACACAAACAACCCCAGGCGTATTAGCAGGATAAAAAGGAGGGTTTCCTAATAGATAGTTGTTCCCTGCCGCGATGACAACGACAATTCCCTCCGATTCCGCCTTAATAATATCTTGAGCAAATGGATCAGTTGGATCGTAGGTATCAGATGTAGCCGGCCCACCCAAGCTCATGTTTACTACGGTTGGCTTTTGTGCATTGATGAACTGCATCGCTTTCACTAAGTAATCTTCGGGAAAAAGAAGATTGGCATCAACGGCTTTTACTGGTAGTAATTTAACATTTTGCATAGCAACGCCGGCAATTCCAATATTATTGTTACCGGTCGCCATCGCAATTCCAGCCACATGAGTTCCGTGTGAAGTTTCATCAATCGGTAAGGTAGATGTAGGGGTATCGGGCATTACATTAGTGCTGCCATCCGCCGCGTTATAGCCGGTCAACACGCGCCCGGCAAATTCGGGATGGGTAACATCGACTCCATCATCCAATACGCATACGGTTACATTGGAGCTGCCCTGTTGCAATAGCCAGGCGGCCGGCATGTTAATTAAGCGCATGTCCCACTGATAGGTATAAAGCGGGTCGTTGGGTGTGATTCCGGCCGGTACCTGGGTTGGATATAATAATTTATCCGGCCCGGCGAAGTGAACGAGCGGGTTGCTCTTCAAGTTTTGAACCGCAGTGAGAGTGTCGGATGAAGTTGGGGATGCTAACGTTAACTGCAATAGGTAACATGCCCAGGAGTTATCCTTGTCTACCGTGCCCAGCGATTCTTTGACGGTTGCGCCGGCCGATTGAGCCAGGGACTGAACCTGAGCGGCGCTAGTGTTCGCCGGCACGGTGATAAGAATTTGACCCGGCACAAAAGACGGCGCCGCCGCGCGCCCGCCAGTTGGAACGGCGGCAGCGGATACATTCCCCAAGAACGCCATGAGCGCCGCACAGAGTGCAATTTTAAGTGGTACGTTGTATCGAAGCCTCATCACTCGGACTCCTCCCCAAACCCACGCCTAGAATTCATAATTAGACAATTCTTCCTGATCGTCGAAATCGGTCCACCCGATTGGTCGTCATTATCTTCGCATCCGGGTGAATGAACCAATCACCCGGATGCGTTATCGGGTCGCTACGGCGCCGGCGGCGGCAGCAATGCCGGCTTAAATCCGCGAATCGTGCTGTATATAAACCGGAAGTTGTTATCGCCCGCCTTAATGTTCATCGGCTGCAGCCAGTCTGCCGGCCCCGGTTGATCGGCCGCATGCCGGGCGCCCACCCTCCAGTAAAGCTGCGGCGGCTGCGGATTGGACCCCGCCGTTGCGTTAAGAAACGACTTGACCGCCGGCAGGTTCGAAAGATTGATCGGCGGGCTCGTTTGCGCCACTCCATCTGCAAAAGGACTGGTGGAAAGAACGCGGGTTTGAATGATCAAGGATGGATTGGTAAACGTCGGATCTTGAGATACCTCCACCTGGAAGGTATCGGCGCCGGTTCTGCTCAACCAAGTGAATACCGCCGCCGTAGCCGGTACGTTCGTTGCGCCATCGGTTGGACTGACCAAAACCGGCATATTAAGCGGTGTCACCGGCCCCGAGCTGACCGGATCCGTCTCTAAATCTTCAGTGCCGCTCGTAGTCGTCCCGGTACCGCCACCAGTCCCCGTACCGGTGCCAATTCCAGTTCCCGTACCGCCTCCCCCTCCGGTGCCGATTCCAGTGCCGGTTCCACCGCCCCCGGTACCGGTTATCAATTGACGGCGGATAACCGCCGATATCTGATAGGTATAAGTTTGCCCGACGGTAAACCCAGGCACCGCGCCCGCCTTCGGAGTTACCAAGGAAGCCGATGTGCCGGATGAGGTGCTGCCGCTGGTGGTGCTCAATGGCACCTGCAAGAATTGCTTAGTTCCATCCCAGAAACCGATCGGCTGTTGCGGCGCGCCTACCGGATAATCAGTATAGCGCGGGCTGCCGGCCGGCGCGGTTGCAACCGGGTCGGCCGTTCGGGCAAACCCATTGCCGGGTACCCGCCAAATATGATATTCCAGCACCGTGCCGCTTCCAAACGCGTTGTCTCTCCACTGCATCTGCACGATCGGGGTGGCACCGTCCAATGCGGCCTGCGCAGTCACGCCAGTTACAGAGGTGTTATGGCCGCCGGCAGCCGCCACGATAACAACGCCCAGCAGCAGGGCCAGCACGATCTTACCAATATTGCTGAAAATAGCCCCTTTCCGCTGCGCTGGTTTCGGCCCAGCAACTTCTTCATTGGCGGTAAAGGTCGGCATCATAAAAATCGCTCTGACGTGGTCCTCCGGTGAGATACCCATCGTATAGTTAACTACGGAGGCCTCCGAATCGGTTGGATATACGGTGGTGACGCGGATCGTGCCGACCTTAATATTATTTCGGAGCACGATCATCTCCATACCCTCTTTAACACCATCCCGTGAACCTCGATTGATGAGGATAGTGATGTTGGGCGGAGATCCAACCGTGTTCAAAACGGTGCCTTCCGGAAGGTTGTAGGCGAGCATACTGCGAACCGCCTCATAAGCCGCGTTGCTGACCGCTTCCTGCAAAAGCGTCAGGTCATCGGTTCCACCGGGCGGCGCCGTAGCGGTACCCACTGCAGCCGCTCCATTTATGAGATCGGATGAAGCGCCCGATCTCATTTTGACCAGCAGACCGACCCTTGCCGTTTTAGGGCCTTTTTTCGTATAGATATCGGCGAAGGCAATCTCACCGGTGATAATATCATTGGCAGCAAGCGCCTGGGCTAGCTTGGTCAACGCGATATTATCGTACGGCGGTACCATCCCGAGCTGTTTCGCCTGTCGGGTAACCTCATTCCGTTTTAAAACCTCAAAACGTCCGGAATTGGCTAATTCCACTGCCACTGCATCGGTCGCAAACTTTGCTAATGCAGCTCCGGTGCCCGACTTATTTTGAAAGTCAATAATGATCACCGTCTGAACTGATCCTTGCGCCGCTTGCGCATTTGCCGCTGCCGGCACGACCAGTCCGCTTAGGGGCAGGAGTAGCGGTACAGCTTTTTGCACCAGGCGCCGTAACCAACTACCCATACTCTTTCTGGTCATTTTCACTCTGATATGTCCTCCCTCAGTGACAGTGTGGCAATTATTTATGCTGGCCGGACACACCTTCCGGCAAACGTCACTAATACCTGACAATTTTCGTTCCCGATCACGACACCCCTACCGAAGAGCGTCGAGTTGCTTCCTTAATCGTTATTTTAGCGATTCAAGAGGATCGGTGTAATCGCCTTCACTTGAGCGCTATTGTTGCCGATCGCTTGAACCTCGATGATATACATACCGGACGGCAGAGCACGTCCCTGATTATCCCGGCCATCCCACACGATCTGCTGGTTGCCCGGCGCGCGGCTCTGCTCGACGTTCAGTGTCCGCACCGTCTGGCTTTCGCCGTTCAGTATCTTAACATTTACATTGGCGGTTGCCGTCAGGTCGAAGGAGATGGCAACCCCTTCGCTTCTCCCGGGCTGCGGCTGCGCGGTCAGGTTTACGATCCTAAGATCGCCGCTGGTTGCCGGCACTACCTTAATTGTGAACTTGCGGGTGACCGCTCCGCTGCCGGGCTGATAGGTGTAGCCGGAGCTGCTGCGTAAATCCCTCGTCGTGCCGGTCTGCTCATCGGTTAAAATTATATCCTGCCCGTGCGGAATTAGCGCTGCGTCAGGCCATTGTAATGTGATCGGCGCATTACCGGTGTTGGATTCAACCGAGATATCCCATTGCTTTTGCGCCACCGATTCAGAGCGGATATCCACACCGTAATCGCCGGAGTGCGCTCCCCAATCCGAATGGCTGATGTAGGCGTATACATACTGCTGACCGATGGCCGGCGGCTTTTGAGCTTTGAATCGATCAAAGCCATTGCTGGCGGCTCTGCTCTCGCCGATATAGACGCCGCCGTCGCTCAGGCCGTTACCGGAACTGACGCTAATGTTGAGATCCCAGCCGGTGGATGGCGCTACCAGCTCCGCGCGGGTGGTCGGCGGCGGAACGCTGCGGTTAATTCGGTCATTCACCGGGTCTATCAGCAGAGTGACCGGTTGGAAGGCTTGCACCCAGTCTCCAAGCCATGGCTCTAATGTAAAGGCCAACTGATACTGGCCGGATTGATAGGTCCATAATGCGGCGCCGATCAGCCCTTGCGTCTGCGCGTCGAGTAAGCTCAGCGTTTGCCCGTTGTATTGAACCTGTACCTTCAGCCAGTCAATCGAGAACGGGAACGGATCGCCCATCAGGTTCCAACCGGCTTTAAGCGGCAAGCTAAATATCTGATCGGTGGGCGCCGCCGCCCCTTGTACCGACAGGGCAATGTTGGACTGATAGCTCATAAAGTAGCCGTTGCCCAAGTGCAGTGCATTGACCGGTGCGGTTGGATAGTAGATGTACTGGTTGTTCCCCCATCCTATAAAGTAAAACCGGCTGGTATTTTGAATGCCCAGCAACTGCGCCACATCGGTGCCGGAATAGTCATAAGGCGCCGAGATCAACGTCAGCGGTCCTGGGAAGGTATGCAGCGGGTTCATCACGAAGTTGATGTTCTGCGTCTCGGTACTCGGCGTCACCGATGCGCTCTGGCTCGCCGGCACCGCCGTAAATCCACTGAGGGCTGCGGTAACGGTAAAGGTGGAGTTTGACGGTACGCTGCTGAACTTGTAGTTGTACTGGTACCCGCCCGAAGTCTGCACCGGGCCGGTCACCACCGTCTGCTGTACGGATCCGGATACGATGGTAATCGTAACGCCGCTCAGCGGTGAGCCATCATTGGAGCGGGTCACCAGTCCAGACAGGCTTCCAGGCACCGATGGTAACAACTGGATGTTGATGCCGGTTGTCGTCTGGTTGCTGACCACGCTGGCCGTCACCGCCGGTGAATTCGGCGTGTAGCCGGCGGCCGATGCGACCAACGACCAAGTTCCCGGATCGAGCGCGCTAAAGGTGTAGCTGCCGTTCGAGCTGGTCGTGGCGGTTTGAGTCTCCGAGCCGAAGGTGGCGGTCACGGTGGCCCCTGAAATTCCGGCGCCCGTGTTCTTATCGGAAACGACCCCGGAGAGGCTGCCCGGTATCGCCTTCAATTCGAAGTCAAAGCCGGTATAGCTCTTCCCCGATTGCACCACCGTATCCCGTTGAGCCTGATTGGGATCGTTCGGGTTCGGCACCGGATAGATGCTGCCGAGCGGAGTATTCCCCGAGTTGATCGCGATGGCCGTCCCGTAGCTTGGATCCGTTACCGATAAGGTATAAGTCGTCTGCGATGGAAGCTGCGCGATGGTGTAGGTACCGTCGGTGCCAGTGGTCGCTGTAACTTTAGTGTTACCGGTCGGATCCGAGTTATCGGTCGCCGTCACCACCGCCCCGGCGATTGGGGTGGTTCCATCGGTTTGAGTGACCTTACCGGTCAGACTGGCCGGCGGGGCGGCACTCATCAGGATACTCATCTCAGTTCGAGTAGCACCGTGTACCAAAAAGGCAGTTGCATGCTGGTAGGTAAACCCGGGCTCAAACGCCTGAATGATATACGGTGCCGGCGGCAACCCATCAATGCTATAGTTTCCATTCGCATCGGTTCTCCCGGTGCCTACAATAATTGGCTTACCGTTGCTATCGTAGCTATTCCAGACCCGAACCAGCGCGTTTGCGATCGGAGTGCCGCCGTTTGAGTTACGGATGGTGCCGAAAACGGTTCCGGTTCTCAGCCAGCAGATGATGTTGTGCATGATCTCGGCCCGTTTGTTGCGGAACGCCATCGGCGCCGGCCCCGATCCGGTATGGTACTCCATGTAAGCGTCGGTATTAAAGGCTTCCAACCCGGCCGGACAGTAGACCACCTCGGCGCCGGTAGTCGGATCTGACCAGTGTAATAAAGCGGCTGTAGTCGATTCCCCTCCATAGTTACAATCCAGGATCGAGCCGTTGGTTACCCCTACATGATCCGGGAATAATTCATTAAATGCTCCCAGATTGCGTATATGTAAAGGGTCAGTACCTGCAACCAGGTATGGTTTCACCAAATCGGGCGGATCATAAGTTGCCGGGTTGTTGGCATAATTATAATAATTATGCACATTGTCGACATGAGCAATGGCATTATAAGTTCCCTGCCAGGGATCATGCGAAATTGGGTTCGGAGCACCCTGCGCCCCTAATAAGTTTTGGGGATCGACAATAAATAAAGCCTTTATTTGGGCATTGACAGAAAAAAGATACGATAAAGTACCAACGTTATAAGTGTCGGCAATAAATGTGGCCTTCAAATCATTGGTGAAAAATGAGTTTGCGAAGGTGCCGTCCTGAGTTAAGGCCCAGCCGACGTCCTCACCGTTTACGAAGAGACGGCCGCCGGCCGCAATAAACGCGGCCAGTTGAGCTTGAGTCGATAGATCGGTGATCGTTCCCGGCCCGGTCCAGAGGTCACCAGCATAAGGTGCATTCCAGATCACGCACCGCGGCGCTACCAAAACGGCTCGAGGTGTGGTTTCACCGTCAATGGTATCAGGCGGCTGCTGCTCGGTATGGGGCAAGTATTGACCCAGCACCGAATCGGGAATCGGCCCGCGGCACTGTATCCGCCAGATATTGTACTGTTGAGATGATGGGTCTGCATAGCCATCTACATAAATCCCATCATCATTGAGTGAATCAACGTAAGAATCAACGCCCAGGGTATCGCCGATACTTCTATTCTGGTCAAGGTCAATCGGTCCCGGCGTTCCATTATTGGGTGGAAAGTATTCATTCGGCAACAAACGGACGTCAAAATCGGTTAGCCAACTTTCAGTTCCCCAAAAAGTAAAACCGACATTAACCAAAGTATTAAGTCCAAGCTTTGTTTGAAAGAACTTTTGTCCGCTGGAGTAGTCGCTGACAAACAGAATCCCCTTCGACGCAACGAACGGCTTAGTGCTGAATCCCCAGATATTATCATAAATTTTCCAGTTTTCTTTATTAACGGGATTAAAGGTGTCCACCGCGTTGTCGTAGGCGATCACATCAATAATGTAATCGGTTTCCTGTGGCGGCGTAACCCAGCTTCCCGACCAGATCTCATTGCCGTCTGCATCGGTTCCGGTTTGAGTAAGTTTTATCCAGGCCGGGTCCGGCGGGCTCGAGCTACCGGAAAAGGCGTAGAAATCATCTATGCTGGCAATATATTGCACATCATGATAGGTGTATTGTTGCGGACCGGGGCTGGCATATATCCGTTGGCAATCGAATTCTTCGGGCCAATATACCGTATTGGTACCATCCGGCGAAACCGGAGTATCCATAAACATCTTGTGCTCAACACCGGAATTCTGTTGATACTTACTGTTCGGATTCTTAATCCGAATGTAAACCCCGTTGACGCCAGTCTCAAAATCGGCCACTTTCACCGTAAAGGTGACCGTTGATCCGGGCGTGGCCAACCGCGGTGAGACATGAACAATTTCGTCTGTGATCGTGTTATAGGCGACCAGCGTTGGCGCATGCAGGTCCACGATGGTGCTGGCGAACAGATCCTGCGGGCTGCCGGGCGGGCTGGTCGGCGGAAATCGGAAATCGGTATCAATGCGATCCGATTGATAAGCAATCCGATAGGTATTGATGAACTGCGGCCATGTCGGATGAAGATCGTTGTACTTATTATTGGGATCGTTGGTGTTCAGCTTGAGCGCCTGATTGGTCGGCCCTTCCGGCATCGCCGGCATCCAGTAGATGTGATAGGTGGCGCCCACCGCGTCGGCGTGACCGTTCCCGGTGGAATCGTAACGGGTCGAAGAAAAGGCGATGAGTTGGCGGCCGTTGACCAACGGCTGTCCATCCGGCCCGGTTGTGGTATCAACCTTGTTGGTGCTCCAGGCCGGATCAATATTGCTGGCGTAAACGCCGCCGACCTCAAAATTGGTTAATTTTGTGAAGTTGGGCGCGGCCGGGTTGGTTGTCATCGTCCAGATGTCGAAATGGCCGTCCGGATTAACGGTGCTGCCGTCGTTCGCCAATCGGTTTGAATCAAAGGCGATGAGCGTGCCGGTCGGGTCGAGGGTGGGATCTTTATCGGTCGCCGCGCCGGTGGTAAGCTGGGGAACCTGACCGGTTTGAATATTCACCGAATAGAGATGGTATGGGGTTCCCACTCCGACCTGTCCGCTGAACATCACATCACTGGCGCTCATAAACTCAGGATGGTTGACATCGGTGAAGGCGGGCGCCAGATTGTTGTTTTTAATCAAGGATTGGGTGGTATCGGAAACCAAATTCCGCAATACAATATCAACTCCGGATGGGCCTCGATCAATGTAAACCAGGTAATTCCCGCCCAAATTCGCGGCCGGGCTGGTTTGATTGTCGTTGGCATAGGTGTTCATGCCTGAAATTTGAGTGAGGTCGCTGCCATCGGAGGCATTGATGCGGTAGATATGGTAAAGAGCGCCGGCGGCTGGATTGGAGGCGCTGATGCGATTGCTTGAGAAGTAGATGTACTGCTCATCTTTGGTCCAGAAGGGGTCTTTATCGTCGGCAAGCGGTGATTTCGTCAGGTTTATCGTCTGCACCGGGGCCTGTATCGCCCTTCCGGGTCGCAGCGCGCGCAGAGTATCGCTGGGGAGGATTTGTACGCCGGGGCCGATAAACGGCTTCTGGTGATTTCTGAACAAATTGAAATTTCCCGTTGCCGGGATCAATTTGCTGAATCGCGGAGATGCCTCCGTTTGCTGGCCTTGAAAAACAAAGGCTGCCGAAACCAGCGTAAGCAGAAGGACGTTTACGAGCTTCAATCTTTTCAAGATGAGTCCTACCTCCCTTATGACCGCGTCAATCACGAAGGGTCAGCGCTTCCATGCTGCCGACCATTCGCAAGGCGCAGTCCATCTCAAAACCTACCGCCGCCGATTATAACATAAGCGCGGCAAATACGCAAGCACTTTACCGACCGACGGACAATAATTTTGATGGTCCGCTTGGCGTGCTTGACTTTCGGTTCTTTTTTTAAGTTGTCCTGAGGCCGATACCGTTCTTATAATGGGCTCCTCTTCGGCCCCCTAGTTGCCGTTCCAAACCTTCACCGCTCTATTAAACAGAGGGCCGCCGGTTTCCTGCATAAATTTAAGCAATCACCGGCGGCCACTTTATGAACTAAAAGCCCGGTCCCCCGACTATCGGGTAACCCCAAACTCCACCCATTATCGCAAACGTGGCCTTGACGGAAGTAGGGCCGTAGGTTGCAGTGACGGTTGGATAGGTGGTGACCGGAGGCCACCCGGTTAGCGTTATAAATGAATTAGTAGTTTGACCGGCCGGTATGACCATGTGATCCGGTACGTAGGAATAATAGGGGTCGCTGTCCGTAAGGGTGATAACAGCACCGCCGTCCGGAGCCGGACCGGGCAAGGTTACAATTCCGTATGTAATGCCAAACGGCGCAACCCGGCTGGGACTGAAATGCAGTGCTGCACTCGACAGCGCGGCCCATACCCGTAGCTCCATCTTACCGGTTTCATTATTTGCAGTAGCCGAAATTCCCACGTCGGTTGTCGTCACAACTGAATTGGTGGTTACAGTGAACGAGTTGCTGGTGGTGTAACCGGCTTGAACCGTCACCGAGGGCGTGGATACCGTCGCCACCGACGTATCATCGGAAGCGATATCCACCGTGAGTCCACTTGCCGGAGCCGGAGTTTGGAGCACCACCTTACCGGTTGCCTGGCCACCGCCCAATACCTGACTGGGCTTCAACACCACCGCAATCGGTGATTGATTCAGGAGGTTATCACCATTGAAGGAACCCCAGCCGGTGGCATCGTCATAACCGTTAACCGCCAGGTAGTAGCCGTTGTTGCTCTGATCGGCGATGTCATGAAAATCGGCCTCATACCCGGGGCTTTGGGCGATGGAATAAAGGTACGGATTGGGAAAGCCCACCGCCGGTTTTCCCTCTTGAAGTAATTTTTGATTTAGAAGGGCGGTGAAGGCAGCCCATAGCGGCGCTGCGGCGCTGGTGCCGCCGATACCTTCTATCCATCCACCGTACTCGTTAAGATAGATATCGTAACCGGTGATTGGATCGGAGTTGAGTGAGACATCCGGCACATTGCGAAAGGTAGGCGAACCCAACGTCAAACCGGCCCAGCCGGGTGCGGTCACCACCGGCAACTGGTAGGAAGGTGCCGCCCATACGGTGCTCACACCGCCGCCCCCGGCCCCTTCGCCGAATATGAATTCATTCCAGGTGGTTTCCCCGGCCCAGGCGCCGCCGGGGTGGGTCACCGCTAATGTGGTGCCACCCACACCGCACATATAGGGATCAGAGGCGGGATCATCCACGCTGATATCAAAATAATCATCGAATGCGCCATTATCGCCGGCCGCCGCAAATATGGATTGACCTTGAGCTGCCATCTCCTCAAAGATGTCGTATTCAGCTAGCATAAATGGAGTGGGTTGGTAGTCCTCCGCCAAGCCCCAGGAAGTGCTGATCTCGTTAGCTCGATCTTCGGTGGCTATCATGTTGTAGGTGTCAATCCAGCCCGTATAGTTATAGTTGGACGGCCCTTCATAAACGATGATCTTTTTTGCACCTCTGGCGATAGACAACATCATATCAATATCCAGCGTTACTTCAACCTCTCCCCCATTTCCTGAGGGCTGACCGTTAAATCCATCCACCAGCACATTCTCAAGTAGAATGTTTGGCAGATGAAAATAGTTTTCAAACGTAGTGATATCGCTATTCGTATAGCCATCCATCTCGAATAGACCCAATGTTTGACCGGATCCGTTGATGGTGGATATCGTATTTGAAAGGTTATAGGTATGAAGGATATCGTCCGGCGCCAGATATCCTCCCGGTCCGGTTCCGATCTGGTGGGTACCAGGCAAAAACCGTGAGAACCGTGGTCTGATAACATATTCTGGATGTGGCCTCCCCGCGTTATCTAAGCCCGCCATCCCAACGATCAGGTTGGCGATGTAGCCGGGCACCAGCGGGTTGAGATCGGTGGCGTAAAAGATGCGCCCGCTCGGCAACCGATAGTTGAATAACCTCAAGCTAAATGCCGATCCCACCAGGCCAGCCGGGCCCTCCACGTCCAGCACCAGGCGGTTCGGAGAAGTGCCGGTGATCCGGAAGCCTCTTGAAGCAAAATAGGCTTCAACCTCTCCATACTGAGCGGGAGTGGGGCTGAACTGCTGTTCAAATTGAGCCACCGTCAGGTAGTGGCCATAGTGTGGATCAGAGGGGTTATAGAGTTGATGCAGCAGATCGGTAAGCTGCGGCTGGTTGCGGATCGGAAGGATAACCGCCATCTTGATCGGTTGATTGGGATTGGTCTGCCCCACCATCACCGATTTGGTGATTGCTTTGGTCGGAATATGACCGGGCAGCCTTCGCGGCGGAGAGAAAATTCCGCCCGGTAAGGACAGATCGGGCAAATTTACTCTTTTGAGCAGAGGAACCCCAGGATTGTGTCCAGCAGTCGGGTTCGCCGTTTGCCCTAAAGAGGGTAAAGCTGCCAGTAATGCAGCTAATGCCAAGCCGACCGGTAAATTCACTCGCGCACAGTAACGCTTCAGCATTTCAATTTAACTCCCTTCCCTTTAAAAGAAGAAATGACATACTTTCGAACGTTCACTATCCGGAACGGATCAAAGGTGCGAGATTACGACGGGTTTGCCCCTCTTACAAGCATACGATCTATTTTCACTAAACTTAACTGTACCCCTTCATCGAGCCAATTTGTGTCTGAACGGTAGTTTGAATGAGCTCAGTTCTGTGGGAGTAATTATCGTTGGCCCCCCATCCCGCCCTGCAACACCCGCCTAAATAGCCTCAATTAACCCTACTTTTTCCGCCGATAGCTTCGACGCGCCTTTAAAAGCGGTGTCTCGACTGAACTTTTAGCTTCATTGATCAGGCACTCCGATGAATCGGCGTTATCCGCCGGCGAAGATTCATTTAACTTCTTCCAAATCCGCCCGACATGAGAAGCAACCGCCGATCGAGCGCCCTCGTTGTGCACCACGTAATCGGCTCTTCTGACCTTTTCGGCCAGCGGCAACTGAGTTGAGATCCGCATTCTAGCCTCCAATTCGTTGAGCCCATCCCGCCAGAATAGCCGCGCAATCTCCGCTCGCTCACTGCAGGTCACCACCACGATTTTGTCGAACCAATTTTCCATGCCAAGCTCGAAGAGCAAGGGCACTTCGACTACGACGTGGCGTTCCGGATTACCGGCAAGCGCCTCCTCGATCTGGCGTCGCAGCCTTTCTAATATGGGCGGATGCATCATTTTGTCGAGCCGATATCGAGCATCGCTGTCAGAAAATATGAGCCGAGCAAGCTGCTCCCGGTCGAGCGTTCCATCGGTACGAATGAGATGAAAACCAAACGCTTCGGCCACCTGCCCTATCATCGGTGAGTTGGGAGCCAGTACTTCTCGTGCGACATTATCAGCGCTGATCACCGTCGCCCCTAAATCACCAAACATGGCGCTAACCGTGCTCTTACCGGTCGCTAGGCCGCCTGTAACCCCTATCACCATATTGCGGATGGCATCCTGCCGCACTAACCGGCTTCATTATCGGCATCGTTTTCTTCGTCCGAACGTTCCGGAGCGTTATGACGGGTCCGCGAGCGCCGTCGGCGCGATCGGCGCTCTTTGGATTCATCCATCTCTGCCGTTAGAAAATCGGCTCCATTCTCCCGCTGCGCTCGAATTGCGTCACCGATCGTGAATCGGGGCTCTTCTCTGGAGTTAACGTGCTGCTCGATATCCTGCCGCTCGCGCTGCGTCTCGGCCTCCGGTCTGGCCTGCCGAAGCGACAAGGTCATCTTTCGCTCGTCGGGGCGAACATCCAGCACCTTTACCTCAACGCTGTCGCCCACGTTGACCACGGTATTCGCCCGACTCACATGCCGGGTCGAAAGCTCGCTGTTCGGAATGATGCCTTCAACCCCGCCTTCAACCAAAACGAATGCACCAAAAGGAACCAGCCGGCTGACCGTTCCGGTGATAACCTGGCCTGAGTGATACCGATTTGCAATTTCCGACCAAGGATCGGGTAAAATCTGCCGCCGGCCCAGGGAGATGCGGTTTTGATCCCGATCAATCTTTAGGATGATGACCTCGATATCATCGCCCTCTTTGAGCACCTCGCTGGGATGCCTCAACCGCGTCCATGCCATCTCACTGATATGGAGCAGGCCGTCCACGCCGCCGAGATCAACGAATGCGCCGAACTCGGTGATTCTTCGAACATGGCCGCGCCGAATTTGACCGACGCCCAGCGAAGAGAAGGTCGTCTCTTTCCGATGTTGACGCTCTTCTTCGACTGCCAACCGATGAGACAAGATCACTTTACGTCGCTCTTTATCCACCTCAAGCACTTTGAGCGGTATGGATTGTCCAATGTAGCGGTCCAAGTTTGCTTTACTTCCGCTAGCCACGTGGGAGGCCGGAACGAATCCTCGAATTCCGAGGTCCACCACCAACCCGCCCTTCACCCGATCGCTCACCATCGCGCTGATGATGGCTCCGCTCTCTTTGGCTTGCTGCACACGCTCCCATGCCTTTTCAAAGTCGGCCCGCTTCTTGCTAAGGATCAGGACGCCCTCTTTGTCTTCCATATCCAAAACATAGACATCAATCTGCTCACCCACCTGCACCACCTCTTCCGGCTGCAGTGCGGCATCCCTGGATAACTCGTTTAGGCGGATGAGCCCCTCTGATTTCATCCCCACATCAACCAGCACGCCCTCACGGTCAATGTGAACTACAACTCCCTTAACTACATCACCTTGGTTTAAAGTTGGCAGCGTATTCGAGTAGTCGTTATTGGCACTGGTGTTCGTTTCCGCTTCCGCTTCCGCTGAGGAGACGACCTCCTGGTCAGCGGACTCCTCCGCGACCGGCGTGGTCGGAACGGGCTCCTCACTGGCAGCCCCTTCTTCTACAACCGCTCCAACCACCAGAGGTATCTCTGTAATCGGTGTAGCGTCCTCTACGATTTCATTTTCATTCTCAACTGACATTACCTACTCCTTCTGGCAGCCCCGATTAACCGATACCAGGCTGCCAACACGCCGCCTTTCCGCCATATCCAGTGGCGAATTGTTCTCTTCTCATTGAAAGAACCATTTCTCTGATGCGTCCGGCCTCTCCCGTTTAAGTCGCTTGTTTACCTTATCACCTCACAATCGGTTGCTGTAGCGCATGCTTTCCCTTCATCGAGGTCAAGCAGTTTCCACCTTTTCGAGGTTATCAATCTGTGTGAATGTCTTAAAGCATACCACGCCAAAAACAGAATAGCTATTTCAACGTTATTTCGGAAGAATCCTGCATCATTCGACCAATATTTACTTGGCTTTTTTAACGACGATGAAACATCCAAAGCCCGCAAAAACGTGGGCGTCTCATAGCATCCCGCTAGCGCCCCGTGCATCTCATCTTAAATGGATGTTGAAAAATACTGTACACTCAATAGGATGCCTCAATCTTTCCCGTTGATTATTCAACCGCGGCGGACCGTTCATCTTCTGCACGCTCGTAACCCTTAAAGTCACCCTCCGGCAGTTTCTGATCCGCCGATCCACTTCCCTCCTCCAGCCGGCTATCTTTCGGCACTGCTGTTTCCATGTGGCCGATATGGTGTAGTGGAATCGGTTGCACCGGCAGTGGATCCTCGTGCCCGGTCGCCGATAGCCGCATCGAGACATAATCCTCCATCAGCGACATCAGCTCAGCCACCACTTCGGGGCGTTCGACCGCCAAATTCCGCTTTTCACCCGGATCCTCGGCAAGATGATAAAGCTCATGGGTGGGGAACCCGTGAATATCGGGCTCCAGCGCCTGGATCAATTTCCACTCTCTCGTGCGCAGCCCCCTCTTCTTCATCCAGGTGTTTTCAGTGATGTGGACATACTCAGAGACATCTTCTCGTCCATTTTGAGGGTTATTCAGGATCGGCAATAACGATTCACCGTCCAATTTGTGAACCCGGTCCCATAGACCGAATGCAGCCAGCACGGTCGGCGTTATATCTTGCATTCTCGCGATCCCATCTATTTTCTGCCCCGGATTGATATGACCGGGCCAGCGCATGATGAGCGGGACGTGCAGGTTGGTGTCATACAGCCCGTGATGATCAAACCAGCAGCTATGCTCATCCAGCTCTTCACCGTGATCGGCGGTTAGAACAATCATCGTATCTGCATCCAGTTTCAACTCTTGGAGACGGGTCAACACATGGGCTAGACAAGCATCGGAATAGGCAACCTCGGCATCGTACTGCGCCTTGGGAAATTCAATATCGGTGACACCCGGCATCCATTCGTTGAAGTACCACTTGAAATTATCAAACTGCCAGACCGGTTCCATGCTGCGGTTATCGGGATCGCACTCATTCCCTTCATAAAACATCCGCGAGAATGGGGCCGGTGGTAAATAGGGAGTGTGAGTATCCCAAAAATGGAGGAAGAGAAAGAACGGCTTGTCCTGACTCGCCGCCTCATTGACCACTTTCAGCGAAGCGGCTGCGACCGCTTCACCCTTCCGCCAAACTTTCATGTTGGACGTGTCCCATGAGTAGGTCTCATACCGCTGGAAACCGCGCTGGAACCAACGACCTAAATTATCCGCCGCCGCCGTAAAGTAACCGGCTTGCTCGAAAATCTCGGCCAGCGTTGGGATATCAGGATCGAGCTCCGGCGTCGCCGCCTGACCCGTTACCCGATGGGCGTAGATATCCCGCCCGGTAAACATGGTGGTGTGACCGGGGAATGTCGGGATATGGGGACTGTAAAAATGGGTAAAAAGGGCGCCTTCCGTCGCGAGTTGATCCATGTGCGGCGAGGTGATCCGCCGGTGACCGTAACAAGACATTCGGTCCGCCCTTAATGTATCCATGCTGATCAATATGAGATTCAAAAGACCCGCTCTCCTTGTCGGTCGTTATTTTGTGTCGGTGCGTAGAATTTAACGGCGGTTCAGCTCCGCCCGCGCCCGCTCAAAGACGGCAACAAACATCTCAAAGGTCAACCGGCCGGTCTGGGTGTTCTGCTGGCTGGGGTGATAGGCCCCTAACAAACACCAGGCATCCAGTTGATACCTCACATTATGCCCGAACTTCGGTCGCGGTGCAAGCGCCGTTTTTAATCGTGGCCATATCAGCTCCCGAGCTGAGCGAAACCCGATCGCTCCCAAGCCGATTAAAACCTGGATATTGCTCAGCAGATCAAATTCATATTGCAAGTAGGGTTTGCAGGTTTCGATTTCGCCCGGTGTGGGTCGGTTATTTGGAGGAGCGCAGCGAATCGCAGCGCTGATGTAGATGTCGCGAAGCTCCAGGCCGTCGTTTCGAGAGATGGAAGTCGGCTGATTGGCGAAACCGGTTTGAAACAGCGCATTAAACAAAAAATCGCCGGAGCGATCGCCGGTAAACATTCTCCCCGTGCGATTACCGCCGTGTGCGGCCGGCGCGAGGCCGATAACTAAAATGCGCGCTTTCGGATCGCCGAAACCCGGTATCGGCCTGCCCCAATAGACTTCATCTTGGTACATCCTCCGCTTTTCACGGGCAATCCGCTCTCGATATTCCACCAATCGGCTGCATTTTCGGCATTCGATGATCGCATCACTCACTTCGCTTAAAGCGGTCGGTTGGAACAACCTTTTCACTCTCCCGATATTTTTTGAAAGCGGTCCCCAATCCGAACCCTCGCCCCATGCGCCCAATCGCCGGCGCTCATCCGCTTGCCGCTTTCCGGCTGTACCTCTTGCAACCGCACCGCACCGCCGAATACGGCAACGATCAATCCATGCCGCTCTATCGCAATGATCGTGCCCGGATCCGCGCCGACGAACGCGGCATCGGAAACCTCCGCCCCCCATATCTTTAAACGCCGGCTATTCAACAGCGTAAAGGCGCCCGGCCGGGGCGTCACCCCTCGTATCCGGTTCACAATCGTTTGCGCCCCCCACTCCCAATCCAGGAATCCATCCTCGGGCTTGATGGCCGGCGCGTAGGTCGCCGCACCATGGTTTTGCATGGTCCGTGGGCAATCTCCCCGCTCCAGCAAATCCAGCGTCTCAATCAACAAATCCGCTCCAATATGAGCCAAGCGCTGGGTTAGAGTTTGAGCATTATCCTCATCGAAAATCGCCATTGATCGTTGAAGCAGAATATCGCCGGTATCCAGCTTCTCATCCATCCACATCGTGGTCACACCGGTTTCCGTTTCACCCGCAATCAAAGCCCACTGCGCCGGCGCCGCCCCTCGATATTTAGGGAGCAGGGATGCGTGTACATTGATCGGGCCTTTGGGGGGAATATCGAGCAGCCGCCGCGGAATGATCTGCCCGAAGGCGGCCAGCACCACCGCATCGGGCGCTATACCCTTTGCCTGCTCGATGAAATCCCGATCCCTGACCTTTTCCGGCTGGTAGACGGGCGCCCCTGAAACCGCCACTTTAACCGGTGAAGGCTCTAAGCGCAGGCCGCGACCGCGAGGGCGATCCGGCTGGGTGACAACACCGACCAATTGATGTCGGGATCGCTGAAGCGCCACCAGAGTTGGCACTGCAAATTCGGAGGTGCCGAAGAAGAGAACCCGTAAGCTCATTGCAACCACCACCAGAGGATCAATCGGCGACCTTTACCCCATACTCGTCAATCGGAACGCAGGCGAACTCGTGATCTTTATGGTGAACCGTAAGCGAGAGCAGCAGCGCGCGGGCGGTATCCAGCGAAGTCAGGCAAGGAACCCCCATCTCAACCGAGGCACGCCGAATTAACGCCGCCTCCCGCTCGATCCGCTTATCCTTGGATAAGGTATTGATGAGCAGGTGTATCTCTCCGCTGCGAATTAGATCGAGCAGATTGGGGCTGCCTTCGTGGATTTTCTTGACCGGCGTGGCTGGAATTCCGCGTTGATTGAGGTATTCGGCGGTGCCGCTCGTCGAGTATATCTCGAAACCCATCTCATGGAATCGTCGAACGATCTCCAGCGATTCCGGTTTATCATTATCGGCGATCGTTGCAACGAGCTTGCCGCTGCGAGGAACCACCACTCCCGATGCCACCATCGCTTTATAGAGCGCGCTGGGATAGTCGTAATCTATGCCCATGACCTCACCGGTAGACTTCATTTCCGGGCCCAGGCCGACATCCACCTTGCTCAGCTTTGAAAATGAGAAGACCGGCGCTTTCACCGCGATCAGCGGCGAGGGCGGATATAGCCCACCCTGATATCCCTGGGCTTTCAAGGTCTGCCCCAACATCACACGAGTCGCCACTTTGACCATTGGGATGCCGGTGATCTTGGAGAGGTAGGGCACTGTGCGGGATGCTCGTGGATTGACTTCCAGCACCATCGCCACATCGTTTTCCACCACGTACTGGATGTTCATCAGTCCACGCACTTCCAGTCGTTGCGCAAGTTCGGTAGCGGTGTTCACGATCTGATCAATGACCGCTGGGGAAAGTGTTTGGGGCGGATAGACCGCCATGGAATCGCCCGAATGCACCCCGGCCCGCTCGATATGCTCCATAATGCCGGGCAGCAAACACTCCTCCCCGTCGGCGATGACATCCACCTCCACCTCGCGACCCAGAATGTACTTATCAATCAGGATCGGGGCTTCCGGTGAGACCTCCACCACATAGGTCATATAGGAGCGCAGCTCATCGGCGCCATAGACGATCTCCATCGCACGGCCGCCCAACACATAGCTGGGGCGAACCAGCACCGGATAGCTGATCTCCTCCGCCACCTTCAAAGCCGCCTCGGCTGTCGTTACCGCTCGTCCGGCCGGTTTTGGAATGCCGAGTTCCCTCAGCACCTGCTCGAAGCGATCCCGGTCTTCCGCCAGATCAATGGATTTCCAGGAGGAGCCCAGAATCGTAACGCCCGCTTCATGAAGCGGGCGGGCCAGGTTGATAGCGGTTTGGCCGCCGAATTGCACTACCACCCCATCCGGCTTTTCCCGATCCACCACATTGAGCACGTCCTCCAGCGTCAGTGGCTCGAAAAAGAGGCGGTCCGAGATGTCGAAATCGGTGCTGACGGTCTCCGGGTTATTGTTGATGATAATGGCGCGGCAGCCAGCCTCTCGCAGCGCCATTACACAGTGAACCGAGCAGTAATCGAACTCAATTCCCTGCCCGATCCGGATCGGGCCGGATCCAATAACTAAAACGGTTTTTGGTGTGCTTTGCAATGTGACCAGAGTTAATCCTTAATGGGTTGACGAACCGCTCAAATGTTGGGTCAGTATAGACCGCCGGTCGTCAGACTGTCAACCGGGCGGGCTTTCCGAAGCAAGGCAGCTATGAGCTTATCAGCTACTTCTGCCCGCTCTGTGGCTTAAATTCGATAACGACTCCAAGGCCGCCTCACGCACCGTTTGATTGGGATCTTCGAGAGCGAGCTTTAACGCATCAATCACCGCCGGCCCGCCGATCCGCCCCAACGCCCAGGCCGCTCTTTGCCGCACCGACAGATAAGATTGCCGCAGCGACTGCTCAAGGCATGGTACCGCTCGAGGGTCGGCGATTTTGCCCAGCGCAACAACCGCCTCCTCCAGCAGAGCCATCTCCTCAGAGCTTTCCACCGTCGTAATCAACGCATCAACCGCCTGCGCTTCACGACGCTCGCCCAACACCCACGCCGCTCGGGGTCCAACGGTCGGCTCCGGATGTTTCAGTGCCCAGATCAGCTTTTCTACAAACCGCTTTTCCTCCTCATGCTGCAACGAGCATCCGCATTGCGCGCAAGCTTCGCTGTTTTCAGGGTTCGCCGTATAGCAATGAGGACAGTAGACAGTAATCATGACGGTTAATAGCCCTTTACGGCAGGCGGATTGCCTCCTCATGGCCGAACAGCTTTTCGATCGCAGTCAGCCATGCCCATTTCTCATCCAGGGTGATCTGGTCCCGCCTGAGATGCTGCCGCTTTTCTCGATAGCTGCGGCACAATCCGGCAAACCGCCGGAGCTGAAGTCCAGTCGCTTCAATTAAAAACGCTCGGAGATCATCCCGCTTCACCCTGGCCATCAGCTCGTACAGATGCGGCAGGCACAAACCCGCACTTTCAAGGTAAGCGTCGCGAAACGCAGTGGAATTTAGTGCTTCCTCAATTTCAGTCAGGATGGAGCCGGCCGCCTGCTTTAAAATCAAGCACAGGTAACACCCGTTTTCAGCAAGAGCCACCCGGTTTTCACTTCCGATTCGTTCGGCAAACCGCTCCGTTAAGCCGGCCGCGATCGCGCTCACGCTGACCGGCGAGCCGATTCCAAGCAGCGCAGCCGCGTGCTGGGAGCAAAATCCACCCTCACCGATCATCTCCTGCAAAACGGCCGCATTGGTTTCCCACTGGTGGATTCGAGCCATCAGCTCATCGCGTACCTCACTCTCAACGCGATAGCAAACCGGGCAATAAAATCGATCGTTTTGTAATGTTTTAGACACCCGTCACGCTCGCAATCAATCGCTTGCCTTAGGCTCCCCCAATGAAAATCCTATTTGGAAATGGAATCCGGCCGATCAAATTCGAATGGTTGACCGGCAGCCGGTGCGATCCGCTGCCGGATTATTCGTACCACCGCCCGATAGTTGTTTAAGTCGTACCAATGGAGCGACATTTCGCTGGCCGGCGCGCCACCGGCCCCGATGATAACCATCCGCCCCCTCAGCAGTGCGCTGCCCAGCTCGATGCAGGCGATTTGATGGTAAGGATAAAAGCGGGTTTTCACACCCCATCGCTGATCGAGTATCTGGCTTTCTCCCTCTTCCATAAATAAAACGCCGGATTGGAGCAGCACCAAGGCTCGGCTGGGCGTGTAGGTAATTAACCGCTCCGACGGAATAAATAAGATTGCCTCCGGCACCTCGTTGTCGGACCGATAGGCATCCAGTGTTTGTTGAAAAATAGGCGGCAGATATTGCTTGAGGTTTAGCTCATCGCTTGGCGGCCGCCGAT
>JAKBZR010000066.1 GCA_021842405.1 bacterium | reverse complement strand
ACCCCTATAGCAATAATCAACTCCCTCCCCCGTTTACGGGGGAGGGCCGGGGTGGGGGTCGAACGAAAATCACTCCCGTAAAACTGAACTCTTTCGAACACTTGACATCCGTGACCGGTATCTTTATAATCTGCTAAGATTTGAGCATTCCGATTACCCAAATACCGAACGATCCGATGGATGACAACCCAATCTCACAAACTGAAATAAATCCGCTCGATGGAACTGAATTGCAGTGGCGCGTGCATCTGGCGCGCCGCAATCCCAGATGGCTGCCGGTTGCGTTGGCTTGCAGCCTGATTGCCGGCGGATGGGCGATGCTGCTTTTTCAGAATCTCGCCTTTGCGGTGCTTTGTGTCATCATCGTGCTGGCATCGTTGAGCGAGTACCTCTTCCCGATACGGTACACTATCAGCCATGAACGCATTGCATGCCGTACCTTAACCAGCCGACTGGAGATGCGGTGGAGCGACGTGCATCGCATGATGATGAACGCGGAGGGCATCAAGCTGTCCCCATTGCGTCGAGCCTCTCGATTGGATGCCTATCGCGGCATCTACTTACGGTTTGCGGATGATCCCAATTCGCCGGGCGCGCCTGAATCGGTGTTGCGCGCCGTTCGCGCTTTGGGGCCGGCTCGATCCAACGATGTATGACTGGGACGCCGATATTCCGGCCGCCGATCGTGAAAAGCTGCTCGATCGCATTGCGCACGAGGTGGTGAAACGTCGGTTAGAGACGCCGACCATTCTTTTCCTGGAGATGAATAGACCTTTGGCCGGCATTGCGGGACAGGGAATCATCTTTTCGGCTGGCATGTTAGCGCCCATTTTCGGGCTCAACAACGTTCAGCGCGTCTCGAAGCTGCTGCGGGAACCGGGCGGCGTGGATGCCCTCTTGGATCGCATCGAAGCGCTCTCAAAAAGCGACGCCAACCCGGAGGTCAAGCATTAATACATTAATGAATTACGGGATGAATGGCCGAAGCGAACGGAACAACTTGACGGAAAGACGTGGAACTTGGATCACTCTGTTCTACCCAATACCCTGCTAACCGCATTGATCTGCTTCGGGGTGCTTATTTCAATATGGCGGTCCCGAGGCGCAAAGCTCCCTTTTATACGCCGGATTGCCGGACTGAACGCAATTGATGAGGCGATCGGACGCGCCACCGAGATGGGTCGCCCTATTCTGTTACAGCCCGGACTTGGCGGTATAGATGTCGTTACGCTTCAGGCGCTCAGCATTTTATGCTATGTGGCGCGTTCAGCGGCGAAGTTCGGCAACAAAATTATGATGCCGGTGGCCGATTCCGCTTTCCTGACGGTGGCTCAGGAGGCGGTGCGCGATGCGTACTCCGCTGAAGATCGCGCCGAATACTACGATCCCGATTCGGTAAGATTCTTAACCGATCGCCAGTTCGCCTTCGCTTCCGGAGTGGCCGGTTTGATCAACCGGGATCAGGTTGCGGCCACCTTCCTGTTCGGCTGGTACTACGCCGAATCGCTCATCATCGCTGAAAATGCCTGCCAGGTCGGAGCGATCCAGGTAGCCGGCACCCCTTCCACTACTCAGCTTCCATTCTTGATCGCGGCCTGCGATTACGTCATCATCGGCGATGAGTTTTACGCCGCCAGCGCCTATCTTACCCGCGACCCCACTTTGGTCGGCAGCGTGGTCGGTCAAGATTACGGCAAAATAATCATATTGGCAATTGTTATGGTCGGGATCATCATCGGCTCCGTTCTCGGTCCCCACACCTTCTGGTCGAACTGGTGGGATGCGCTCTGGTGGACGAAGCGCATATTGGGAGGGCATTAACGCTGTCTTTATTTTTGCGGCTATTTGAAGCTCTATTTCACATTCTTTTTCAACCGCAGCATGGTTGGGGGCTGATCATCGCCGTCATCGGATGTGTGGTTTTTTGTTTTATCCTTTTTGTTTTCCTCCAGCAGTTGCCGTCGCGCGCCCGTAAGTGGCTGATTATCCTTTGCACCTTTCTGGCCGGCCTCATCTACGCGGTGGAATTTTTCTGGCCCCCTCATCCCGATCCAAGGCATCCCGGTATCCTGGTCAACTTTATGGACCCCTACATGGGGACGGTCAATGATATTGCAACCGTGATCGGCTCCTTCACGCTCGGTTTGGGCATCTATAGTCTCTCTTTGTTCCATGGTCGAACGCTGTTGCGCCGCCGGAGCGGTTGGTTTTACAGCCTGACCTTTTTCGTCTCGATGATCACAATTGCGGTACTCGGACTTGTTGCATACTACAGATCAAATGTGATTAATGTGGATATCTATCATATTTTGTTCAACGGCGGCCTGATCTCGCTCGATTCCACCATGTTTGCGCTGGTTGCATTTTACATCACCTCGGCCGCGTACCGGGCCTTCCGCATCCGCAATACGGAGGCATCGCTGCTGATGGTCTCCGCCTTCATCGTAATGCTGGGGCAGGTCGCCGTCGGACCTTTGTTGACCAACTGGCTGCCTAAAACCGGGCTGCCGGCCGATTTTCGTATTGAGGTGCTCAGCGACTGGCTGCTCACCCGCGTCAATGCGCCGGCGGTAAGGGCGATCGGCTTTGGGCTTGGCGTCGGACTATTGGCCACCACCCTGCGGATATGGCTGAGCCTGGAGCGGGGCAGCTACTTCGAGCAGGAGCTGTAAGGCGATGAACCGGCTGCAAACCATAGACCGCCGAATTATATATCTGGTTTTGGTGCTCGTTATCGTCATTTTTATCTTGGAGCCGATTCAAATACCGGTCATTCCCAGCCCTCAATCGGTTGACTTTTACAACACGGTGGTCAACACGCCGAAAAATAAGCTGGTGATCATCGGCGCCGATTGGTCAGCCAGCAGCAAAGGCGAAAACGATCCGCAAACGGTTGCCGTCATCAACCATCTAATGATGCTTCACCTGAAATTCGCCATTTTAGGTTTTGACCCGCAAGGCCCCACGCTGGTGGAGCAGATTGCAAACCGGTTGGCGCCGAGATATCACTACGTTTACGGCGTGGACTGGATTGATTGGGGCTTCCGTCCACCAGCCGCGATGATTCCGCTTTTTAAGGCGATGGTGCAAAATATTCCGGGCGCCGTTCAGCATGACGCGCAAGGCACCCCGCTCACCGATATAAAAAGACTGCCCATTATGCGCGGCATAAACAGCATTCAAAACGTGGGGCTGCTCATCGAAATTACCCCGTCCAACACCACCGATGCCTGGATTGCCTTCCTGCAAAGCGTCAACAATACGCCCATGCTGCTTTGCCCCACTTCGGTGATGGCGCCCGAAGCCTATCAGTACCTCGATTCGGGGCAGTTGTCGGGTATGTTGACCGGCTTGAGGGGAGCCATTGAATACGAAACGCTCATTCATCGTCCCGGGTATGGCCTGAAGGTCAGCCCAGCCCTATCCGCCACCCATGTGCTGATTATATTGTTGATAATACTGGGAAACGCCGGTTATTTGCTGGAAAAGCGGAGCCGTCGGCCCACTCGATCGCGGGAGTGACGCTCCTCCTCAATAATGAAGGACCGCCGCTTATATCCAGCATAAGCTCGGAGGACACGATTGTTTGGTAATTTGATAAGAACGATAGCGATACACCATCAAGCCATCGAGGTCTGGATCGGCGCACTCTGCACGATCGGCATATTTTCGCTGCTTTATCAAGAGAATAAAATCTACCGCTTTTTTGAGCACCTCTACATCGGTTTGGCTGCCGGGTATGCAATCCGTACGACGTGGGTGGATGCGCTATATCCACTCTGGTGGCAGCCGTTGTTTCAGGGGGGGCAGTGGTGGTGGTTTTTTGCGCTGCCGGCCGGACTGATGTTTTATTTAATTTACAGTCGAAAATACGTCTGGATGGCGCGGCTTATTATCGGCATCTTTCTGGGTCTTAGCGCCGGCATGCAATTTCAACAGTTTGCGGGCCAGTATTTCAAACAGATCGCGGCTTCTTTCAAACCGATCGTTCCTCAAGCTGCGACCGCGACCACCAAAGCGGTTACTTTTTCGGGTGCCTTGAATAATCTGCTCTTTATGGCCATCCTGGTTTGCGTTATCCTCTACTTCTTGTTTTCCTTCGAGCACGACAATCGGGTCGTTCGGCGGGCGGCAGGCGCCGGGCGCTGGATGCTGATGATCTCGTTCGGGGCGATTTTTGGTTCCACCGTGATGGCTCGAATGGCGCTGCTGATTGATCGTACCCATTTCATCATTACTCGCTGGATAGTGGGCCAGATACTCCATCATCTGTGACCGTTCCGCGTGTCTTGATTATAAATTTTCAGCGAGGATGGGTCGCTTCTGGTACAATCTATAGGTATCGGGTTGGGATGAATGAAAGGATTTGATAGATGACCAAGCTGCATGAAGGAGACCGGGTGCGGGTAAAGGAGCGGCCGGCCACCCATGATGATATGAAAGCCGGTAACTACTTTAATTATTACGTCGGGTTGACCGGATCCATTCAAAAAGTATTTAATGAAAATGAAATCGTGATTGACGTGGATCTGGCTGTTTTGCCGGCCGAAGTCCTCTCACGGCATGAAGATATCCGCAATAAAATGCGCGACAAGTGGTTGAAGGGTCTATCGGAAGAGGCTCGAAGCAAGCTGACCCATGCTGAGAAAGAGTTTCAGCTACGGTACACCATTTTGGTAGGGCAGCAGGATTTGGAGCTGCTGGAAAAGCCGACAGGAACACCGGCAAAATCGGATACAAAGGCGGATGTGCGTCCGACTACCTCCGATATTGATCGGGTGGAACAGGAGTACCTGAAAAACATTGCGAGCAAGCGCGAACAACCCCGAAGCTGAAAAAGAACAATTCGGACGAATCCTTGACGGTTTTCTCGATTATCTGGGAAAAGAGCGTCACGTCTCAAGGAATACGCTTCGCGGTTACAGCGCCGATTTGAACCAGTTGGGGAATTATCTGGGGGAGGAAGAATGTTCGCTGGAAGAGGTCAGCCCATCGCTGCTGAAAACGTATTTTGCCGAGATGATGCAGCACGCGAATGCTCGCCGAACGGTGGCTCGTAAAATCGCCAGCGCGCGCGCTTTTTTTCGATACGCTTGCCGGGGAGGCGTCCTAAACGCAGACCCCTCTTTAGCCCTGTTGACTCCAAAGATGGGAACTAGACTGCCGAAAACGCTCACTGCGCAGGAAGCGGTGGAGCTGGTCACCGCTCCCGATTTGAAATGCCCGGAGGGGTTAAGAGATCGCGCTCTATTGGAGCTGCTGTATGCCAGTGGAGTACGGGCTGGCGAGCTGGTAGCCTTGGATTTGGATGATATCAACTTGCTGGAGATGGAGCTTCGAATTCGTCACGGCAAGGGAGATAAGACTCGAATTACTTTGTTTGGCGAGGCCGCCGCCCGAAGCGTACAGCAATATTTAAAAAATGGGCGTCCCATTTTGTTGCAACGAGCAAATAAGCCAATTCCAGCCTTTTTTTTGAATCGTTTCGGCGGACGGCTGTCGGACCGGGGCGTGCGGCGCATCGTGGAGAAATACGCTCGAGATATGGAAACGACCAGCCTCGAAATTACGCCGCACGTGCTGCGACACAGCTTTGCCACCCATTTGTTGGATAACGGCGCCGATTTGAGGTCGGTTCAAGAGCTTTTAGGGCACTCCAGCCTTCAGACCACTCAAATCTATACCCACGTTTCCACCCAGCGCAAGAAAGAGGTCCATGAACGGTCTCATCCTCGATCGGCTACAAATTATCAGCCGGCCGGCGAGCCTTAATAATCAACCGACCCATTCCGGTAATAACCGATCACCTAGAAAAGCAATGATAAATTCGATATGACGAAAGCGTATGTTTCAATGAAATCAACAACGATCGTAGCGGTTCTCAAAGATGGACACGTTGCGATGGCCGGCGATGGCCAGGTTACCCTTGAAAATACCATTCTCAAACACGGCGCCCGTAAAGTGCGCCGAATGTATCAAAACTCGATCTTAGCTGGTTTTGCGGGCTCGGTGGCGGACGCTCAGGCGCTCGCCGACCGGTTTGAGAGCAAGCTGGAGGCCACCAACGGCAACTTGACGAGGGCCGCCATCGAATTTGCAAAGGATTGGCGAACCGACCGCATTCTGCGCCGGCTTGAGGCGCTGATGATTGTAGCCAGCCCGGAGCGCCTCTACATCCTTTCCGGTGACGGTAACGTGGTGGAGCCGGATGACGGCATCGCCGCTATCGGCTCCGGCGGGTCTTACGCGCGGGCTGCCGCTAAGGCGCTGATCGCCCACTCCGAATTGAACCCCCGCCAAATTGTGGAGGAAGCGATGCGCATCGCCTCCGAGATCTGCATCTACACCAACGACCGGGTGATCGTTGATGAGCTACCCTGACACGGCTGCCGACGCCCGCTCGCCGGCCAAACCGCTGCGAATCGAAGTTCGTGCGCTTCGCAGCGGTGAGCTCAGCACAATGCTGAATCTAATGTGCGGTTCTTTTGGAATGGCACCTGATCGCGCTCACCCCCTCTTTTACGGTGACCCCTACTTCAATCTCCAATTCAAAAGGGGACTCTTCGTTGGCGGTAAGCTGGTTTCATGCCTGACCGTCAGCGAGGGAATGGTGTGGCTGCGTAGTCGTTTAATGCCGATTGCCGGTATCGCCGGCGTTTGCACCGATGAGCAATTTCGGGGTCGAGGGTACGCCAGCCGCTTATTGCTCGAGACTTTGAAATTCCTGCACCGCAAGAACTACCCGTTCGTTGGACTCTATGCCGACCCGTCATTGGTTCCATTTTATCAGCGGCTCGGGTGGCAGCCGATCGGCCAACAGATGAGAATGGCTGTCTTTTCTCGGTCCATTCCGCGACATTCTGGAGCCAATGCGGCGGCTTCATTACAACCCAGCCACCTACCGGCGATTGAATCCTTGCATCGTGAGATGACAACCGGCCTCAGCGGCCGATTTTATCGGGATGGAAAACGGTGGGACTGGGTAGCAAAGCAGGTTCAGGGCTTCGTGGTGAAATTGGGCTCGGGCGAGCTGACGGGATATGCGCTCTATCGCCTGCATCATAATTCGACCGGCGACGAGATCGTGGAAATTACCGAGATGATGGCTCGGAATGAGCAGGCTGAAATCGCGCTGTGGAGCCGATTGGCATCAGTGGGTGGGGCGGTCGGAATCCAGTACGCAGGTCCGTTGGAGGATGCGGTTCGGTTAATTCAATCGCTCCACCGGGTCGGCGTCGAAGATGAGGCAGCTATCACAGCTCACCAAACGACCGGTATGCTCATTCGAGTGGTCAGCCTATCCCAAGCAGTCAGTGCAACGCTGGCCAATTCCTCTTCGGTGCATCATCCCTTTGCGATCACATCACGGGATTGGGCGCAAGGGAGCAATGAGTCGGTCACAATCAAGCCGGATGGTAGCGGACTCCGTGTGATCGCCGGCAAGCATGCAGCGGATTGGATTGAAGGACGATTGGATATGATCACATTGCTGCTGACGGGTAATCTCAGCGTTCATTCCGCTCAAAGCCGCCAACTTTTATCCGCCTCATCCCAAGGCGCGTTTGAGCAGGCCGCTGCTCTCTATCCCTGGGAGCGCTTCGGTGTATCCACCGCCGATCGCTTTTAATCGCCTTTCTAAGATCACATTATTGAGCAAACGGGCGGTGGATTGGCAGCCATGCTCGCAACGAAACTCCGTTTGTGACCAAACTACTCGCCTTATACTCTCCGCTTGACCGGGCTAATCTCCAGTTTTTTACCGGTTGTTCCGAAAATAGTAAACGGCAGTCATATTTGAGATTGTCCAATTTTACAAGCTACTCCGCACCGGTCGAACTTACAATTACCACGGATAGCCTAACGGTTTCGTTTATGCCAGTGCTGGTACCAAGCCTTACAGAAAAAGAAAAGCGACAACAGATCCTGGAATTAGAGCAGTGCCTGGCCGCAATTGATAAGGCAGATCAGGAATGGGAAGCGTCGGTACGAAATCAGTTGGAGGCGGCAAGGAACGGTTCACCGACGCTGCTCGCCTCACTGCGGGAACACTTTCGCGGTGAGTATGAAAAACGAAAACAGGTGCGAGCCGAAGTCGAAACCCGGCTGGTCAAAGCTCGATCGCTTCCAGCTCGAAGTGATGAGGTTGCTCCCGACGCCGCAAAACCTGCCATTGCCCCGCCCGATAAAACCCTCCCCGAAAGGCCGCCCGATATCGTTTTTAACCTAAAAATCGGCTCCATCTTGACGATGACCGAGCTGACACCGAAGAATCAGCGCAAGGTACAGGGAAAGGTGGTGGCCTTGAGCGGGCGTGAGGCATGGCTGATTCCGGAACGCGCCAAGTATAGTGGCACCCTTCCACCGGTTGGCGCCTGGATTTCGGTGGAGGTGGAGATTGATGACCGCCGATATGAGTTTAAGACCCGCATCATGGAGGCCAAGGTTGGAATACCGCCGCAATACTGCATCCGCACGCCGGAACACGTCTGCGAATCCCAGCGGCGCACGTTTTATCGGGTATCCTGTGCGCTCACCGCAACCATCACCAGCATCACCCGACCGAATTGGGATGGCGCCGCCAGCTTCCCTGGCGGGCGGGAAGGCTTTTTGGTGCAGATAGAGGATATTAGTGGCAGCGGACTGGGCATCGTATCGCCCACTCCACTGCCACTCAACGCGATCCTGAAGATGCACTTTGAGCTGCCACTTAACAATCCGGCCCGATTTGAGATTTCCGCCATGGTGATGCACATCCGCCCATTTCGCAAGCCGGGCGGAACCGGCTTCCGCGCCGGAGTGCAGTTTCTTAGCTTGACCAATGTCGAGCAAGACCTGATCGTTAGGTATGTAACGCAGCGCCAGATCGAGCTGCTGAGAGCCGAACTCGGCTAAATCGCTTCTTCATTCGTATTAAAAATACTTCGCCCGCCTGTATACCATCCTTCTCGCTTATAAGATGATGTTGAAAAATACGGTAACGCCCGCCGATCCGACCTACGGATTGCCGGCGCCCAAACGGATGAAAACCTACACCAGCGGTATCGTTCCGGACTGGATATGGGCGAAGGGCGGCGTACCGACCCCGCACGGAGTGCTGCATGCCGATTATCGGATGGTCGGCGATTGGTAATCTCCTAAAACCGGCGAATGATAAATTTACTATGATATGGAAAATTATACTTGGAGATGATGCCACCAGAGCGCCTAAATTTAAAAGGTTGTTGAAAAGTCGTTGGAGACCCCGCTTCGTCATTCCCGCATGGCTCCACTCCAGTGGAGTGGAGTGGATGGCGGGAATCCAGTCCGATGCTGATTTTTTGGATTCCAGGTTCCGCTTTGCGGCCTCAGAATGACGATCCGGTTGAGTTACCGTATTTTTCAACAGCCACTTAAGAGCCCACCGATCGTGTCGCTCTTAATCGCGCAGTGGAGATAATAAACGGAATGAAAGATAAAAACCTTGGTTCCATATCAGGATATTTACGGCTGTCGCTGAATGAGGATAAAACGCAGGTTCTCGGCAATATAATTCCACCTCAAGGCGGGCAACCGGTCACTTTTACTCAGGTCATTGAGCGGCTGCAGCGAATGGGCGTTGAGGCGGGCATCAAGGAGGAAAACATCCGAGAGGTGGTAAAGAAGGCAGAGGAAGAAGAGACTGGCTCCTATAGTGTGGTATTTGCGGAGGGGCAGATGCCTACTGTTGGTCGAGATGCCCGCGCCATTTACAGCATTCCAGAAGAGGTGCTGAGAGAGTTGGTGCCGTTCGATGACGACGGCTGGCCAAACTATTTCGCCTTGAATCCAGCCAAGATGGTGAGAGCCGGGCAGGAAATAGTCTCGATTTTACCGGCTGAAGAAGGCAAGCCCGGATATATGGTCGTGCCGCCGTATCAGGTGGTGCGGGGTAAAAAGGGGCGTGAGATCATCTTTTCAAAAGGTGAAAACGTGGAGTGCGACGAAGATCACCTCCGGTGGTGGGTCACCTCCGAGGGCTACCTTACGCTCGATCAGGATAAGCTGGCTGTCAAACCGCTTCGTGTAATAAACGGGGACGTAGCCAACGACATTCAGGCGCCCGGTAGCCTGGTCATCAATGGGGATATTAAAGGAGCGACCGTGACCGCTCGTGGCGTGGTAGCGGTGAATGGGTTGGTGGAAGACAGCCGAATCCGCTCTCACGGGGAGTGCATTATCAACCATGCCCGTAACTCTTGGCTGATCGTAGATGAAGAGATCCGCGTATTGGGATCGCTTTTTGACTGCGACGTGATTGTCGGCCGGCGATTGGTGACCAAGCGCGATGCCAGCGTGGTGGGCGGGCGAATTACGGCGGAGCGCCAAGTGATCGCCGGTAACCTGCTGGTTAGCTCGAACGGTGCACCGAAGGTCATGTTGAATCGCACCACGCTGGTGCAGTTGAAATTGGCGGAAATCCGAGAGGAAATTGAAGAGCATGAGGCGAAATTAAGATATATAGATCAGGCATATCGTGTTTTGGTTCATAACACTGCCACCACGATGGAGAGTGAAAAGAGGCGGCAAGCACTGGCGTTGATCCAGCATCAACGCCGCGCGATGGAAAATACAATCAATATGCTACACGGAGAGACCCGCTCCACCCGTTTAAATGGAAACCACGAGAACGGCGGTGAGGTGATCGTGTACGGCCAAGCCGCTAAAGGTCTAAGGGTTCAGATTGGGGCGATCGGGTGGGTCTCAACCGACAACTACACCGGTTGCACCTTTTCAGCCGATAAGCATAGCGGTTGCATCTGTGTATTGCCGCTCGTGCAACCAAGCGTCGCCGCAGCCTGACAAACCGGCGTTCTACAAAAAATGAACGCGGATGGAGGTTAATTGTGGATACCCGCTTTAAGCTAAACCGATTGGTGCGCACCACATCATCGGAGGTCTATCTCATCTGGGAAGGAGATAAGCGGGTAGGTCAGATAGACCTCCATTTCGCTCACGATACCATTCACGCCACCATCATTTTTGAAACCGATCTTCCGGTTGCAGACGAAGAAGAGCTGTTGACCCAGATCGATGAGGATATCGTGACCTCCTACCTACCCCGATTCGACCGTGAGGACTTCGTGGCCCATGTCTTTCGGGGTGAAGAGATCAGCCGTTATACCGACTGCTCCGGCACAATGGATGAAGAAAATATAGGGGAAGAGGGCGACGGCGAAGAAGAAGAGTAGGGACTGAATCCAGTGAAGAAGCAGGGTGCACCGGAGCCGATCGCGGCGCTGAAGCGGGTACGCATAAGGGAATCCAATGAGAGCTTAGTGGATATCCGTAAGCATTGCCCTCAGATCGGAGTTTCTCCGGCTACCGTTCCCTATTTGCGGCGTACGGTAGCCGACATGTTAAATACCGCCCAGCACGCATTGCCCATCGGTATCCATCTGCAGGTTGGAACCGCGCTTCGCACCTTGATAATGCAAAAGGACCTCTGGGACGGCTATTTCCATACGATGATGAAGGAACATCCTCAATGGCCGTCCAGCGCACTTCGCCGCGCGACTAACCGCTTTTTCGCTCCCTATGATCAGTCAGCTCCGCCAGGCCACTGCACCGGTGGAGCGGTTGATACCCGGCTCGTCAATGAAGATGGAGAGATGCTGGATATGACCTCGCCGACCATCGGCTGGGAGGCCGCCTATACTTGGTCGGATAAGCTTTCAGACCAGGCGAGGCATAACCGAATGCTGATGGTCAACGCGATGCTGAACGCTGGCTTCTCAAACTGCCGGGAAGAGTTTTGGCACTATTCATGGGGAGACAGCGCCTGGGCGGTACGCACCGGTCGGCGTGACTGCTTCTATGGGCGAGTTGATCCCCCTCAGATCGTCGAGGGTGACCCGATTTTCGGCACCGATCTGCCGGTCCAATCTGACATCTATCACCACTGGGAGATCGCGTGGAACATCGCGTACACCGATGGCCATCAAAAGGAGTGGTGCATTTTAATTCGATGGTGTCGCGGGAGCGAGGTCTCTTTGCAGATGCAACCGGAAGCCTTCCACCGCAAGGGGACAACCGCTTATCTGGGAGACGGCCAGCAGTGGTATCCTCTGCATGCAGTTAAGGTGCACGAGATGCATCTGCTCCACCTCTGCCCGGTAAAAGATCAGCTCACCCTCGCCTCCGCCCCGCTGTTTATTCACAATTTTCGAGATCGGCTCTTTCGACCATTAATGTACCGCCCTCACATCAAAATATTTGAGCGGGTGCTCTGGCGAACAGGCGAAAGCGTTCGGCTGGCCAGTTTTGAGCCGCCCACTCCATCCGATAAAATAAGGCCGCTCACCCTGTTTTTCCAATATGAGCCGCGAAATGCCGGCGTCGGCGGCGGTATCCTGCTCGAGGAGATGAGCAATCGCTTGGTGGAAGAGAACCCGGAAGTCAAACTGCTTCGAGAGCGGGCATGGATCGCAGTGATGCCGGATATAGCGCGCGGCTCGGAAAACGCCGATACACTCCGGATTCGCGAGCTGGTGTTCAATGATTGGTTAACCGGCCTGACTCCGGAATTGCGTGACTGCCGCCTGAATTTTCGACTAATCGAGCTGGGCAATGACAAGCTCAAGCTCATCACCTATCCCAATTCAAAAGCGGATCGGGATTCTACCTTTCCATTCGATCGCCTCAGCGCTCTGCTGCCGACCACATTGAAACAACATGGCGTGGGACCGTTTCTAATTCATCAGAAAGGAGGTCATCGCAACCATTCGGCACAGCTCGAGTTCCAATATAAATCATTACTGATGGACGGTATGGATGGCGTGCGAAGCGGGATGACACGCCTGGCTGACGCGCTGATTGCTGCGTTGTCCAGAGCCGTTCAATAAATCATCCCGTTATTGCAGCGCATTTAGCCTCTTAGTGGTTGTTAATAAAGTCGCTGGAGACTGCCACTGCCCCCTCTCCCCTCTGGGGTGTATAGACCGGAGACAAGGGTAACACTTTAAGTGCGATTGGCGATTATATCTAATATTTAACGTCCCTGGTAATAATAGGGTGGGTAAACCCGTAGTATTTGAAAATGAGAGGAGATTAACCGTTTGAAATTACTGGTTACGATACATTTTTCTCGGGAACGGGATCGGGACGAGTTTCAAGAGCGGGAAATCGAGCATATCAACCCCGCTTTCATTAGCCGTGTGGAGACCGAAGATTCCCCGGAGGAGGGGGCGCTGCCGGCCGTCCATCTGGCAATCGGCTCACCGGCCGCCGCCCGGGAGATCGGACAGCTCATTCAAAGCTTCCTGCGGCAGGGAAAACGGCCGCCGCTGCTCGTTCGATGGCCTACTTCCGAACAGGAAAACCAAGAGGTAGAGATTCGAGCGGATCATCCCGCTGAAACCGAAACCATGGTCCTACGACTGATCGCCGCACTGAAATCAATGGAAGACGAGAAAAGTACCGCGTGAAAAGCGGTGTTTTGCTTACTGCGCTGCTGGCTTCGGCGATTACGCGGCGGCCCTACGCGAGTACAGCGGGGATGAGGGCGAACGGAAATCACTCCCACAAAAGTAAGAGTTCAGTTCTCTGGGCAATTTGGGCAGCAGGCTTTACCCCTATAGCAATAATCAACTCCCTCCCCCCTCGTGGGGGAGGGTTGGGGTGGGGGGGCGACAAATGCTGCTAGAAAATCATTCCCATAAAACTGAACTGTTACCCACAAAACTGAACTCTTACCGAACGGCTCCAGTCAGGTAAAATAGCGACACATAATATAGGCATGGATGGAACGGTTTCCTTCTCGATATTCACCGGAAGGCGGCGGCACACGATGATCCAAATGAACTCTTCTCATGGTTTAGCGCGCGTTATGCGAGCACTGATATATGCGGGTTTAATTCCTTTGATTCTTGGCGTGGGATGCATCGGCAGTGATCAGAAAGCGAATTATACCTCGGTAGCCGGCACACAACCGATGTCGCCGGTCAATGTCAGCCGTAAAAACTTGACCGTCCCGTTCCGATCATCCGACTTTCAAGTTCCAGGCGGCGGCAACTCCGTCTACAACCGGTATCATCCCATCGTAAACGTTCCACCCGATATTCCCCCCATCACCAGCGGCAACGCCTCCGGTAGTCAGGATTTGAGCTATAACGGCTCGGATAGTAATTTAATGTATCATTTCAAGCTGGGGGCTTACTGGGTTTTGGAAGGAATGCAGGGGAATATTGATCGCGGTGAGATCGAGCCGCACTACACCGAAATGGCGAAATACGCGCATAAAATGACAAAGAATTTACAATCCGTCTATGTGCCGAGCCTTCAGAAATGTATTGACGATCTATCAACTGGTTTAAGAGCGTATCGCGACAACCAAATCCTGGAGGCGGCCGGCGTTAACACGGCGGTTTTACCATGGGGCATGGGGCAACGAACGATGAAATCCAGCTTGAAATCATGGTCCAGCACCCTGCCGACGATGGCAATCAACTCGCCGGCGGATACCTCCAGCTCGAGCGATTCCGGCGACTTGATCCCCAGAAGCCGCAATATGACTCCTCTACAGTTAGCGCTCCATTATGAACGAAAGTACCACTCTCCACCCAGTGAAGTGGAGCGGCGTTCGTGGGAAAATTTCCGGTTGGATCTCAGTACCTTAAAAATTGAGGTGGACTTAATGAAGTCGGAGCGCGAGGCCAACAAATCGAGTTTGAATGGCTTGCATTAGCCACTCCGATTATATTAGTCTCGAAGTCCTTCAGGCGCCGCGTATTGGCCGTTCTCATCCATCTTGGTGGATCGCTGACGGATAATCCGGGATAGTATCGGTTCCCTCGATATGACCCAACCAAAGAGAGCCGGCACTGCAATACTGATCAGCGTAACGGTGACCCACAGCGCCCGCTTTGCCGGCATCTTATTTTTAGTTGGTGCTAACTGATCTTCGGTCATCTCATATCCGTCCATCATAGTCAATATAGATGTTGCTCCCATCGCTAATTATATTTTGCCATTTTCGGCCGTATTCTTGAGCGGTATTGGTTATGGCAGCAGCCCTGCCTCCTTGAGGTTTTCTTTCAACTCAGCGGTTTCCTCGCTCGTGAGATCCCGTAAAGGCGGGCGGACATGAGCGAAGGGCAGCCTCGCCCAGGTTGCTGCCGATTTAATAACCGCGATCGGCGGATATTGATCAAGGATATCACCGATTCGGCTGAGCTTGTCTTGAGCGGCATCGCCTTCGGGCCGGTCGGTTTGGCGGAATGCGGTAGTCACCAATTGGGGCCAAGCATTTCCAATCCCCGATATCACACCAACCGAGCCGGCCTTGACGGACGACTGGATAAATCGCTCATTCCCCTCAAAGACGCTCATCCCGGGAAAGCGGTCCAAAATATTCAAAACTCGATCGTGCATTCCTGAGCTGTCCTTGATGCCAACCACATTGGGAACTTTACTTAACCGGCCTAGCAGGTCAAAGCTGATGGGGGTGTAGGACAACTGGGGGATGTGATAGAGGAGCACCGGAATTTTGCTGACCGCTGAAATGGAGCGATAGTAAGCCTCCAGGCCGGATGCAACCGCCTTCTTGTAGTAAAAGGGAGGCAGTACCAGGGCGGCAATCGCGCCGCTTTGGCTCGCATGCTGGGTCAACGTCCGAGCATCGGTGATGCTTACCGCGCCGGTACCGGCGATGACATCCAACTTTCCCTTGAGCTCCATTGCCCGATCTAACAGCTCGCACCGCTCGGCGACCGACATTGAAACCGCCTCTCCATTCGTGCCACCGATAACCACGCCGTCCACGCCGGCCGCCTCTTGCGCGCGCAGCAGTGGCTCCAACAGTTCCAAGGCCGGCCGCCCGGACCGGTCAAATGGGGTCATAAGGGCGGTAAATACTCCACTCAACTTCATTGTACGTCGCTAACCCCGTCATTCAAGATGGAAAATGACAATACCGATTTAAAATACCATACATTGCTTATATATGCTACCCATGTAAGAGTTCAGTTTTGCGGGTTCACCGTGAATTTATTCCCTTCCGGCAAGGCAATAAACTCCAGCACCACATCGTTGGCGAAGAGAAGGCCCCGATGGGTTAAGACGATCCGGTCACCTGTGAACCCAATTAATCCGCGCTCAATCAATTTGGCGATCTCCCGCTCATAAACGAGGGCCATGTCAATCTTGTACCGCTGGTAAAGGCTGCTTAACGAGACGCCCTCCATCATGCGCAGCCCCACCATCATGCTCTCACCCAGCGCGGTCATTCCGCTAACCGTCTCCTCCTCCACCGCCAACGTTTCATCCGATTCCATCTTTTGGCAGTATTTACGGGGCGAAAGCTCGTTGGTCCATCGCCGGTAGCGTGCGCCCGCCGCATCTTCCCAGAGGCAGGAAACGGCGCCCGGTCCATAGGCGGCATAGGGGCCATTACGCCAATAGTTGATGTTGTGGCGGCATTGATAGCCTGGCTTGGCGAAGTTGGAAACTTCGTAGTGCCCGAATCCGGCTTGACGAGCGGCCTCGATCGCGCGTTCATACATCGTCAGCACCGCCTCCTCATTCGGCAGCGGCAGTTGCCCGATCCGTTGGAGGTGCCCGAACCGTGTTTTCGGCTCGATGGTCAAGCTGTAGAGAGAGATATGCTCCGGTTGCAATGACAGGGCGGACTGCAGCGACTTTTCCCAATCCGTTTCGGTCTGACCGGGAATGCCGAACATCAGATCAAGGTTGATATTTTCAAAGCCCGCCTCGCGCGCGATCCCAACCGCGCGAGCGGCTTCCGCTGCGCTATGGCGCCGTTCCAGGCGGTGGAGCAGTCCGTCATCAAAAGACTGCACTCCGATTGAAATCCGGTTGAACCCGGCCGACCTCAAGTCCATAAAACGCTGCATATCGGCCGTACCTGGGTTCGCCTCGACCGTAATTTCCGCCTCCGGCGCTAAAGGAAACCGATCCCTCAATGAATTGAGAATGCGCTGCAGGCTGGCCGAATCGAGGAAGGTGGGGGTGCCGCCCCCAAAAAAGATGCTCTGAGCGGTTCCTTTCGGATAGCCGGATAACCGGATTTCGGCGAGGATGGCGTCCACCGTTTCGCTCACGATGGGGCCGTTCATTGCGTAACTGTTGAAATCGCAGTAACCGCACTTCGAAATGCAAAACGGGATATGTACGTAGAGTGAGAGGGTACTCATTTGTGCGGATTTTGTCGTTTGGATGTAGGCTTCGGCGGATGAGTGGATGCGCTGGAATGGCGCTCTTGATTTCGGATGCGACTCCAACTGTGCCCTCGTCCTGGTTTTTGCGACTGAAGGGACACGCCAGAGTGATATTCACTCCAGTGGCGCATCTCGTCGCTGTAAGGCTCGGTATGTATCACGACTTCCACATTGGGCAGTGTATTCCGAATCTTGTCCTCCAATTTCTCGGTTAACGAGTGCGCATCAACCAAGGAGAGGTTATCGTCCACCTGAATATGAAAATCAATATATCGAGTGGAGCCCGATTTCCGAGTTCTCAGCTTATGGTAACCCAGAATTCCAGGCTCCTCAGTCAGAGCCTCGTAAATTTTTTGTAGATCAGCCTCCGGCAAACGCACATCCATGAGTGATTGCAACCCGTCCTTTATGAGTTGAATTCCAATCCAGGTGATGAGCAGAGCGACCACAATGCCGATGATCGGGTCGAGTACCGCCCAGTGGGTCACTTTGATCAGCGCCAGACCGACCAATACGCCCAGCGAGGTAAGCACGTCGGTTCGCAGATGCTCCGCATCGGCTAAAAGCGCGAGCGAATCGGTTGCGCGTGCGACTTTAAACAGCACATAGGAGACCCCGATGTTGACGACCACCGACAGCCCCATCACCGCCATTCCCCAATCCACCGCCGGCAGCGCCAACGGCCGCCGCAGCTTCTCCACCGCGGTGTAGATGATGGTGCCGGCGGCCAGCCAGATGAGCATCCCCTCCAGAATGCCGGATATGCTCTCGGCCTTGCCGTGCCCGTAGGGATGCTCCTCATCGGCCGGCTGGTTGGACATTCGGACCGATAGCAGGGCGATAAACGAGGCGATGAGGTCAATGCTCGAGTGCGCCGCTTCCGAGATGACGCCGACCGATCCGCTGAGCAATCCTACGATGAGCTTCAGAATCGTCAGCGTGGTATTGGATATGATCGATAGGCGAGCGGCGCCTACTTTTCCGGTTTGGTCAATCTGCTTCAAAGGGTCTTCTCCCCGACTCCCACTCACTATGACGCATTCGACTACTGTTTTAGGGTGGGATAAAATGACGGGTGATGATGCCTGATATTCTATGATTCATTGTGGTTCCAGGTCGCTGATTTGTCAAGATGTTATCCCTTCCAAATCCAAGACCTGGTTTGTGAGGAAAATGCGTTTACTGCCGCTTGTGAACGCTACGGATAGTCAGCCACCGGCGGTTACCGAATAATCTGAGCCATATCCAGTTCCCGACCTATCGGCGGCCAGGTATTTTGCCGACTTACTTTACAATTCCCATAAAACTGAACTCTTGCCAAATTGCGTTGAGCTATGCTCGACTTAAAATGGTGTCGCGCTTTCCCAGTTGATGGTCACGATCGGGAAAATCGGTGTTATAGTGCAATCCGCGACTCTCTTTCCGCGAAATGGCGGATTGAACGATTAATTTCGCCACCTGAATCATATTCCGGAGCTCGTATCGAGCGACGGATACCTTCATTTCCGGATTATAGGCTCTCGATTCGCGCTCAACCTCTTCGATCTCCTGTGCCGCTTCCGCCAGCGACCGATTTGACCGAACCAGATTGACCTTCTGCTGCATCACCGTTTGCAGACGCCGCTGTAATCCGATCACTCCCGATTCCACCTCCGATACCCTTTCGCACTGGCGGGAGTAGGGTTGAAGCTCGACTGTCATCCACTCTCTCACCTCTTGCTGCAGCGATTCCGCCGCCCGATAGCCGAATACCATCGCCTCCAAGAGGGAGTTGCTGGCCAGCCGATTCGCCCCGTGGACACCGCTGCACGCCACCTCACCGCAAGCATAGAGCCCATTTATTACGGTGGCGCCGCTGATATCGGTCAAAGCCCCGCCGCACGAATAGTGCGCGGCCGGCACCACCGGTATCGGCTCTTTGGTGATATCCAGACCCAGCGAGATACATTGCTGGTAGATGGTTGGGAAGCGGCTCTTGACAAAATCGGGGTCCCGGTGGGTGATGTCGAGGAAGACGTATCGATCCCCGCTCTTTTCCAGCTCGGAATAGATGGCCCGGGCGACCACATCACGAGGGGCAAGGTCGGCTAGCTCATGATAACGGGGCATAAAGCGATCACCGGTACGGGTTTTCAATACCGCCCCTTCCCCGCGCATCGCCTCCGAGAGCAAAAACGAGTGGCCGCCCTCGATCGCCAGCGTGGTGGGGTGAAATTGAATGAATTCCATATTTGCAATGGGGACGCCCGCCCGCCATGCCATCGCCACGCCGTCGCCGGTCGCGATGAGTGGGTTGGTGGTGTGAAGGTATATCTGCCCGCAGCCGCCGGTAGCCAGCAAGGTAGCTTTGGCATAAAAATTCACCAGCCGGTGGGCGCGGGTATCGAACACCACCGCCCCGATGCATTTCGGCTCGCTGCCTAAATCCCGCCTCAGGAAATCAACCGCAAAATAGTGCTCGAAAACGCTGATCCGATCTTGTTGCTGAACCGCTGCCAGCAAGGCTCGCTCGCATTCCCAGCCGGTTCGATCCACCGCGTGCACGATCCGCCTTCGTGAATGGCCACCCTCACGCCCCAGATCGAGCAGACCGCTCTCATCATCGCGATTGAATCGCGCTCCCATCGCAATTAGGTCCCTGATTCGATCAGGGCCCTCTTTCACCAGAATATCCACCGCATCTTCGTGGCATAATCCGGCGCCCGCTTTCAGGGTGTCTTCTCGGTGGAGCTCAAAGGAATCGTCGTCCGACATAACGCCGGCAATCCCGCCTTGGGCATAGTTCGTGTTGGATTCGGCCCGCTCCTTTTTTGTGATGATCGCCACCCGTCCATAACGGCAGGCTCTCAGTGCAAAGGTCAGGCCGCCGATCCCACTGCCGAGTACCAGAAAATCGTAATCGGTTACCATTTTATGCTTTCCAACCCGATCAAGATCAGCATTCCCATCGGTAGATGTTGAAAAATACGGTAACACCCATCGGGCCGTCATTCCACCTGCCTGTGCAGACAGGCGGGAACGACGATGTGGCGGTCTCCAACGACTTTTTCAACATCCTCATAGATAGTAACTGAATATTGCCGAGTTCTATCACACTAATTGATTGTGAAGATCTTCCGCTGCCAGGCGCCCGAGCTGATCGGCCATTTCGCGGGCTCCGATATAAGAACGGGTTACCGGTTTGCTGCATTCATCAGCGGCGGCCATCGCTTTCAACACAATACCGTCAGCCTGCAATTCAGCCAGCGCGCCCATTGGAAGACCGCACCCGCCCCCCATACCGGCTAAAAACCGACGCTCACATGTAATCGCGATCTCGGTTTTGGGATCGTTCAGTGGCGCCGCCAACTCCCTCAACTCCCGGTTGTGGGCGGCCATTTCGACTACTACGGCACCCTGGCCGACCGCTGGGATCATTTCGTCAATGGGAA
>JAKBZR010000157.1 GCA_021842405.1 bacterium | reverse complement strand
CTCACCTCCCATTGTTAAAGCTGAGGTTATTCGCTTTTGTGGTGAGTGAAATTCGAGCAGATGACGCTACACGCAGCAGTCCCACCGTGAGGAAAATGGTTAATGGGGTTGCCCATTCCTATGCGGCGCCTTTACCCCCGTTTACCCAGGAGCAGAAGCGGGCGATGGCCTTTCTTGGAGAGTGGCACCGGCGGATACACAGCGCCCTTCTAAAAGAGATGAAAAAGCAACGGTAAACGCCACAACCAATGCCTTCAGCCACTCAACCCCCATTGAAATAAGCTCGGTACCCCATCCCTTCCGGCAATCGGATGGGATGGGGGCGTATTATTGAAGTGGGTTCAGGACGGCAGAGAAGGGTGGATCCCCCAGCACTAAGGCTATCGAGCTATTTTTAAGATATAATGGGCAGCCCCCGGCTGGCCCACCTCAATCTTATACCAATCGCCCTGCAAATGGGTGACTCTCGCCTCTCCGATCCGCTCATCGGCCGTATTCAGGATTTCCACCGTGATCCCGCCGCTCGAGATGCCCAGCGCGCTGGTCGCGATTTCAAAACTAAATGGCTCATCCCGCGGGAAAATCGTCATCAGCCACTCATCCGGCGAACGGCGCTCAAGCAACGCGCTGCCATTGGTCTTTATGCAATCGAAATCGAGCACCTTTTTATCTCGGTTGATATGCTGAAAGGCCCATGCCGGAGGCCGATTAGGTTCCGCCGGCGTGAAGCCGATCCGTTTGCCCGCATCGCTGACCGCAACTTTCCCCAGCAGATATCGTTGAGATCCATCCTGCTGACCATCCAGGCTAAGCCGATCGCCGGTTGTCGGATCATAAATGCCGGTGCAAAGCTCATAGTCGCCGTCCTTCAGATCGGGCGGCAGGCTCACATCGGTTGGTGATGAGCTGACCGTCTCGCCCGGTTTCCACTTATTGACCGCCGGAACCGGCTGCTCCGGCTGAAAGATGATTCCCTCCGGCGAACCGCCCGACCCGACGAAATGGGTGAAGACGACCCAGTCTCCGGGTGGAATCGCATGGTCAACCCGCCAGTGATACACCAGCTCGAACCTCCGATCGCCCAGATTCCGGAAGCCGGTTGCGTAAGGATGAACCTGAAGAGGCAGCGGTGGAGCAGTATAAGTGGATCGTGCGTTGACGTAAATCCGATCTAGGCTGCGATTCATGTCGCTGACCACCCCATCCCTTAGCCAAGTACCGGCCAGAAAACCTTGATCCATCGCGACCCAACCGAATTGCGGCAGCGTGACAGTTTCGCCCATACCTGGCAGACGGATATTCCAGCGAGCGTTCCGGCTGTTTGCCCAGATGGTGAGACCATCTCTGTATTTCACCATCACGCGGTCAAAGGCGAAGTTATCAGCCGCCGCTTCACTGGCGTTCACCATCCGCTTCCCGACCGGGTAGCGAATTTCGGCCGCATCGGCGGTTGCGTATCGCTTGGTGAGCGGCCACATTAAATTATGCTCGTTCCACACAAACGGCAGGTTGCGCCAAACCTGATTGGCGACGAACCCGGCATGGCCGTAGGCGACTTCCTGCATTCGGTACTGATCGAGCGTCTTCATGTCGGGAATGTTCGAGTACCAGGTTCCGCTGTAACCGGTGCTCAACCACCGCTCCAGATAGCCCATTCCGTGGTTGAATTGAAGCGGGTGAATTTTCAGCAGATCGAAATTCACGAACAGCGGGGCCGTTTGACCGCTGTTCGATGGCACGCCGGTTCCAAACTGTGCCTCCACCCCATCCAGCAGCCCTGACCAATACCAGTGATTGTTGCCCTCTCCGAAGACCGGCCCGTGATGCACATCGCGGAAAAGCTGCCACAATTGGGGTTCTACCTTCCAGCGCGCCCTGAACTCACCCGCGTCGGGAAGGCCGGCTTGCATATCCACGTCGAACCAGGGCGGCGCCGAGCTGTAGACGTCAATAAAACCGGCATTTTCATGAAAGGTATCTTCAACCTGTGTCGTGATGAGCCGGGCATATTTCAAGACTGCAGTCGGCTTTAAGGCGTAAGATTGGATGATGTTTTTCCAGGCTGGTATCAGCTTTCCATCCGACTGCAAAGCCACATCTTTGAGATTATAAAGCGGCGCATTCGGGTAAAAATCAATGTAGTTCTCATGCAGGCCGATCAGCTCCCCCAGCTTGACGGCGGAAGACACCCAATCTTCCATCCCTGCGTTTCCGCCGAGACCAGCTTGGGCCGGCAGCACGTTGGGTAGCTCATTGTCATAACCACCGTGCTGCCAATCGTGAGCGATGGTGGCAAAATGGGTTAAATCATAGGTCGCCAGCTCCCGCAGCCAAGCCGCGTTATCGGCGAAGCGACCGCCCCACACATCGAGGATCACCTTATCGGCGATGAGGTGGCGATAGGGTGAAGGCGGATTGGGCGGATTGGGCAGCACCGCATCAATATCACTGGAAGCCGCTAAATAGGCGGTCTCGCTCAGGGGATTTCGAGCGCCATCGGTCAGCGCGCCGTACATCGCGTTTGTGCCGTCAAAGGAGGTCGCGCGTGATTTCGTCCAATCCAAAATGGTATCAGCGTAAAGTCCCGATGCCGGCAGATAAGTGACCGATCCCAGGTAGGGTATGGCGATCTGCCGCCGGAATGCCGCCTCGTTGATGCCGCTGATTGAAAGTTCGGCGATGTAAGGCTGATCGGAGTGAAGCGTTTCCACCAATCCTTGGCCCATTCCGGCCAGCGTAAAGTGGAGATCCACCGCTCGCCCCTCATATTCGTAACGAAGGACGCCGCTTACCGCGCGGGCATTAAATTTCAAATCACGAATGTTACGTGTGACCCGGCTGTCGGTATCCGAAATCAAATCTTCGCTCGGGGCAACCAGCACGACCGAGACGCCATCGCTCAAGTCGAAATCCTGGTCGGTGCGGCCGCTAATTATATTGACGACCCGGATGCGCAGCGGCTCATCCCGGTAAACTCGATAGTAAACATCCCGCACGCCGGGAACCGGTATCTCCCACCAGCTCCCATCCGGCGCGATTCGGGCCGCAATGATGTTGCGCTTTATCACCCCGGGCGTTACATAGGGGGAAGGAGTGGACAGTTCGCTCAACGGATATGGATTGACCGGTGGAAGGTTAGCTTCCTGCTGAGCGGGCGCGCCGGTAATGACAATCCGGCGATCTCCCCAAAAGCCATAGTCGAAGCTGGGGTCATTTTTCGGGCCGGGATCGGCTTCGAAACGCAAGGTGATGGTGTGCCCGGCGTAGGGCGTTAAATCGAACCGGTAGCTGGTCCAATTCGCGTCGCTTTTGTTTTCATCCAGTAGCTTGTGGTCATCAACAAAGCAGCGGAACGTGACGCCGTCCGATTTGCCGACGACAAAGGTAGCCATCGCGATCGAAAATTTCAACTCGATCTTTTTGGCCGGCGGCAAAGTGAGGCGAAAGGTCTGGTCGGTGTCGCCGGTGCCGTTGCGCCAGGGCGGATGAATCAGAAAACACTCCTTTCCGTTTTGCTCTCCATAGGGTGTGCATGAGATGCCGGTTGATCCGTAAAACATCCCAACCCAGCCATTCGGCATCTTGCCGGACTGCCCATCGCGATAACGGTAAGTGACCGCATAGATGCCGATTTCATCCAACGAGGTGGTTCCGCCGTGCAGACTTACCGACGCCAATGCATTTCCCATCTGCTGCCCGGCCAATAATGTAAACAATACCACGGCTGTTCGAAGACGCAATCGCTGACTCCCTTCACAAATTGATGGCTTTCAATGGCACTATTGTAAAACTTGGATATATTTAGGGGAAAAGGTTGCTCTGTGATGGTAACTAAAACCGGTGCGCTGGAAATCCGCTCGCTCAAGTTAAGCGATATCGGCGCCATAACATCTTCACTCGGGGATTTGTGGATGGGGCGGCTGACGGGATTTGAACCCACGACCTCCAGGGCCACAACCTGGCGCTCTAACCAACTGAGCTACAGCCGCCATCAAAATAACGGGCATTACGGTGAGCATTCGTCGTCCCTTTTTTCACTCTGTTTTGTGAAGTACCGTAATGGCACCCCGGACAGGATTTGAACCTGTGACCCCCGACTTAGAAGGACGGTGCTCTATCCACTGAGCTACCGGGGCAAGCTCACCCCCACCGCTTAAATGGGGAATGGAGCGGGCGACGAGAATCGAACTCGCATCACTTGCTTGGAAGGCAAGAGCTTTACCACTAAGCTACGCCCGCCCATATGTCAATTGCTGAAGTAATTATATCCATCCTGAGCGGAAACTGTCAACGTGGACGAGTTCAGTTTCGTGGGAATGATTTGTGGTAGCATTGGTCGCTTCCATCACCTCAGCATTCCCCTAGTACTGCAATATTATCGGGGAATCAATCTACCAGCCTGCGAGCTACCTCTGAGCCGCGAGCGTGAGCGAGCGTACACACTGACTGTTTATGCCTAACGATAATCCCATTCTCGTTCTCCACGTCATCACCCGACCGGTTAACGGGGACACACAGTAGAACACAATCGCCAACGTGCT
>JAKBZR010000065.1 GCA_021842405.1 bacterium | reverse complement strand
ATGATCCACGTGGCCGATTGTGCCAATGTTGACATGCGGCTTCGTCCGCTCAAATCGCTGCTTCCCCATTCTATCCTCTCCTAGTTACCTCCCCGGTTAATCACAAAAAAACACTCCACTCTCAAGCCGAACTTGATTCACCCGTCCTTCATCGTTCTCTGGAGCCCACGGTGGGAATCGGACCCACGACCTCTTCTTTACCAAAGAAGTGCTCTGCCACTGAGCTACGTGGGCGATGCAGTGGGGTAGTATTCACCCAAGCAAGCAAATCATTTGGTGGGGGGTGAAGGATTCGAACCTCCGAAGCATTCCGCAACTGATTTACAGTCAGTCCCCTTTGGCCGCTCGGGAAACCCCCCAAACCCACCCTACACAAAATAACACTCGATGGAACACTTCATTCCATCGAGTTTATGCTGAATTATAGCACCGGTTCATACCGACTGTCAATTGCAATTACGAAATTCGCTGCAATGGGTAACAGTTCAGTTCTCTGGGTAATTTAGATAGCAGGCTCTTACCCTCACCGCAATTATCAACTCCCTCCCCGTTGACGGGGGAGGGCTGGGATGGGGGGCGAACGAAAATCACTCCCGTAGAGTTGAACTCTTTCGCAATGGCACTTCATCTAATGGAACAACCGTGATATAATATCGGGAATCCATTTTGCTCTGGAGGTAGCCGCCTTGCGAAACACAATACGAGTCGGAATACCGGTATTGCTTATCCTACTGGGTTGCACGGCAGCAGCAATTGCAAAACCGATCACCTTGCAATACCATTGGGTCGCCGGCCAAACGCTAAGATACCAAATCACCGCCAACCTGAACGGCAGTCTGCCTCTGTTCGGTGAACCAACGCCACAACCCGTCCAGGCGAAAATCGTGCTTACCTATTTGACCAAAGTTACGAATGTGGCGCCCGATGGCACCGCAACGATGAAAATAAAGGTCGCTTCAGCAACGCTCGAGATAGAAGATACCCCATTCGACGTTCCGGTCGACACCATTCGAAAGTATCTGGACGTTACCACTGATATCAGCCCGAGCGGCGCCATTACCAATGAAAAACCAGGCGAGAGTATACCTCAAGGTTACAATATGCCCGGTTTCGATCCGAAACGGCTTTTCCTGCTGATGTTCCCGGTCGTATTTCAATCAACTCCGGTAAATCCCGGCGATTCATGGGAATTCCCCGGCCAATTGATCGGCGGCGGAGTAACCAAGAAATTCGAGGCGACGCTTGGCCCCAGTAGCAAAGTGGGCCAATATAAAACCTCAAACATCAATGAATCGTTTACCGTCTCAATAGATCAATCGTTGGACTCAACCGGACATCCGGCCAACAACAATACTCCTCCCTCACAGACGCGTAAGGGAGAGGTGATCGGTAACGGTCATTTGCAGTTCGCACCGAAGGAGGGACGACTGATTCAGGCTGAAATGCAGTTCACCGCCCACTTGATTACTCAAACTCTCAATACACCGGATAACCAAGCGGCGCCCAACAAAGTGAAGAGCAGCTTAAAGGCTAAGGTAGTGGTCCAGCTTTTACCCAACTTAAATTCGGTTGCGCCCAGCACTTCAGTAAGTATGTCTCAATCTCAATAACCACGAAAGGAATAATGTGATGAGAATTACCGGTCGAGCTTTCCGGGCCGTTTTTTTGTTTATTGCGCTGATCATCGGCACTTACAGCGTCGCCCACGCGCAGGAGTCGTTCCTGCTCAAACGAGTCTATAAAGCAGGCGAAGTGGATCGCTACCTTATGGAGATGACCTCACAGATGCCCAGCCCGCAAGGCGGCAACTCAAATATGCAGATGAAAACGCACATGGTTATGTCTTCGAACACCAAATCGGTGGATCAAAACGGCGACGCCACCATTGAGATTTCATTCAGCGACTTTACCGTTTCGGTTAATGGAAATGAGATGAACCCGCCCGCCGGTATGCTGCCGGTTGTCACCGTTAAAGTCAACCCCTACGGGCACGTGCTAAGCCAAAAGATTGAAGGCGGCAACCCGATGATGCAAAGTCAGCAGTTTCAAAATAATCAGAGCATGGAGTTCCCCCATCATGCGATCAAGATCGGTGATTCATGGAAAATCAACTACACCGATCCCACCAAAAAGACGACCGTGGTGGGAACGATTACGCTGGTTGGCCAGGATGAGCAACAGGGGATTAACACGCTCAAGCTCAAAACGATTGCCGATGTCACCACCGAAGCGATGAGCCAGCCGATTAAAATGCACATTGATGGCACGGCCTACGTGGACCCATCAAACGGCAAGTTGATCAAAGCAGTAAACGACATGACAGGTATGCCCGGCATGCCCTCTGGCGCGCGCATGGTCATGACTATGACCTTAATGGGTAAAAACGAGCAATAGCCTTTTCTTCACAGGTATAGAGACAGAACGGGCCGACACATTCCACCGATAATATCGGATGGAGTGTGCCGGCCTCAATCACTTATTTGACTTGATGGGGACCGCTTTTAACCCCCCTATTTTACAGAGACAATCTGGCGAACTGCTCCTCCGGCGCTCCGACTTCCAACATATGCTTCCGAATCCGTTCAGCGAGACGCTGAACCTGCTCCTCGTGAATGTCGGCCTGATTTAATGATTGATCGGGATATTCCTGGTTATCAAAAAGCTGATCCTCGAAGAGTTTGGTGCCGCCTCCGCGCACCGGCACCTTCCACACCGGCAGCTCGATCCCAGGAACGGTACGAGACGCCTCCATCGCCGGGTTCCCAAGCAAGCGGCCGCGCGCGGTGCGACAGCCCCAGGAGCGGTTTAAAACCTGCATATCTAATGTGTGCTGAAATAGCGGGGCCGCCTCCGGGCTATGACTTCGGATGAACGTCCAACGCCCATCGCTGATAGCCGCCTGTTGCCCAAAATATCCGTAGCATGCGAAATCACGATGCTCAGCTTGCTTGCCCATAATAACCGGCGCGAAGGACCGGCTGTGAATATTGGAACTTTGCGGCGCCGAAACGCCCAGTAGGTCTAAAACCGTCGCATAGAGATCAACCGTCTGCGTGATGGCGGGAACCCGTGTGCCGCCCTTCAGCCCGTCAGGATGCCAAACGAGCAGCGGAATATGGCAAAGCGTGTGGTAGCAGGGAGCGGACGGCTTGCCCATCCAACTGTGGTCGCCCAAGTAGTGCCCGTGGTCGGTCGTGATGATGACGGCGGTCCGATCCCATAATTTGCGACGATCCATCACCTCGAAGAGTCGGCCAAGCCACTTATCCACCATCGTCAGCTTGCCCGCAAATTGCGCCCTCACCCACTCCACCTCTTCCGGGCTCAGCGCTGAAGGACCGGCATCAATTCGCCCGTACAGCGGCCAAGGGTTAAACTTCCGATAGTCGGCGCCGGTATACATAGAGCGATATGGCTCCGGCACGTGAAACGGCTCATGCACATCAAAGCTGTCCACATGCAGATAAAACCGATCCAGCTCCGCATTTGCATCGAGCCATTCGGCGGCTGCCGTAAACGTTCGGGGAGAGAAGAAATCCTCCTCCTTGCTGAAATGTTGAACGTTTCGAAGGTAGATCGGCGCATCGGCGGGGCGTATCTGCATCATCTTTTTCGCCCAATCCGGCGCCTCCCGAATCGGCTCCGTCATCCAATTGTCATGCTCGTGCCCGCGAATAAACCGGTACCCCTCGAAATCGTGGTGGTAGCTGTGCGCTCCCCATTCAAAAAAATGATAGTGGTCGGTCACCAGTTGGGAGTGGATGCCGTCTATACCGGCCAGGTGGGCGATCGGCAAATCCCACGGCTCCAACGGCCCCCACCCTCGCCACCAAAACTCCTCCGTTCCGCTCCAGATTTCACGCCGAGCCGGCATACAGGGAAGCGAGCCGGTATAGTGATGATCGAACACGACCCCGCGGCTCGCGAAGTCACTGAGATTCGGCGCTTTGACCCAATCGTTGCCATAGGGCGGTAAAAAATGGCGGCACAACGAGTCAATTTGAACGAGAATAACGTTCACCTTATCCTCCTTAATTTTTCTCTTTCTGACGCAATCCCGGCGATACGGGCTATCGTCTCAAACGATCCCTGCCCGCACCAGGTCTTTTAGCATAACGACACCGACCGGTCGCCCCTCTTGATCCAGCACCGGTATTTCTCCCACCTTTCGGGGCGATTCCTCCAAAATGGCTAGCGCCTCCGCAGCCAGCGGATCTCCTTCAATCACAATGGGATTTCGAGTGATATAGTCCATCACCGAGTGCTCCAGCGCATCCCGATTATGAAGCGCAGCCCGGCGGAAATCCCCGTCGGTCAGGATGCCGATCATCTTCCCTCGTTCATCCACCACGCAGGCGGCGCCGGCTCCGGCCTTGGTAATGGCGCTGAGCGCATCGAGTAAGCAGTCGCTTGAGCTGACGATCGCCAACTGTTCACCGGTTCGCATCACATCCGAAACCCGCAACGTAAGCCGTCGGCCCAGCGCACCGGCCGGATGGGAGCGGGCGAAGTCACCCTGGGTAAATCCGCGCGCCTCCATTGTGGCCATCGCAAGCGCATCTCCCATCGCCAACATGGCGGCAGTGGATGCGGTCGGTGCCAATCCCAACGGGCATGCCTCCTCAGCGACGGATACATCTAAAATGACCTGAGCGGCTTTGGCCAAAGAGGATTCCCGCACTCCCGTAATCGCGATCAGGGTTGGCCCGATGCGCCGTATGGTGGGCAACAACCGTAAAATCTCATCGCTCTCCCCGCTGTAGGAGAGCGCAATCACCACATCTTCGCCGGTAACTACGCCCAAATCGCCGTGAACTCCTTCAGCCGGATGAAGGTAGAGAGCGGGAGATCCGGTTGAGGAGAAAGTTGCCGCCAGCTTTTGCGCGATGGCTCCCGCCTTGCCGATGCCGGTTGTTACAACTCGACCCTCGCAATTGAGAATAAGTTGAACCGCCATCTCAAACGATTGATCCAGCCGGTCGGCCAGATCAGCAACCGCTTTCGCTTCAGTCCGTATTACCCGGCGGCCTCGTTCAAGTATTTGCAAATAGGTGCTCCTCCAAACTTGAAGCAATGAGATTTAAAATTGATTTAGCGAAGTTGGGATCCGCTCACCCGGATTGTATTTTACCGTTCAAAGGTTCCGCAAATTCAGCATTCCACATTTATCTGTGTGTTGCGTAACTGGGTGCGGATTCCATTCCAATAGATGCTCCGGAGACGTCACGTTTTCCGCAAGAAATGAAGCGCCTCCTTCTCGTAGGTATAAAAAGGATCGCGTAGCTCAAGGTAGTCGTTTCGGTCGAGATAAACCGCATCCCAGTCAATGACGTAATGAGTGGCTTTGCGCTGCAGCAGCATGCTGACGATCTGTCCCCTGGCGAATGCACGGGTATCGCTGGGCGGTGAGGTGACCGCATCGGTAATGCTCTCATCGGTGACGAGCCGCTTGATTCCACCCGCCTGTTCCAACCCAAAGTAGATGCCGTTGTCGGAATCCACGTTGTGGTACTCCAAGTCCAAGCTCTGCATAATATCGTCCTGCCATGAAATTTTTTCCGAATCGATGTAGGTTTGATAGAGCTTCAGCTTGGCGGACCAATCCAATCGGTCGGCAGTGCTGAGCGGATCGCGCTCCAGATCATTCAATATTCGCTCCCACTCTTTGAGAACCCGATCGGTCTGTTCGTCTCGACCGGCGAAATGTTCTTTCGCGACACTGAGGTACCGCCGCTGAAGGTCAACCGCTCGAATGGTGCGACCGTTTCGCAGATGAACTACCCAGCGCAGCGATGGATCGCGGGAGATGCAGCGCAGCGTCTCCAACGGCTCAGCAAGCTCCACACCCGACGGCACCAATCCCTCCTCCACCAACTCAAGCACAATCGAGGTTGTACCGACTTTCAGCATTGTCGCGTATTCCGACATATTGGATTCGCCGAACAGAATGTGGAGCCGGTGCAGATTACCGATGCTGTAGTAATTTTCCCACTTCGGGTTGATGATGGCTCGATTAAACCGAACCCGTGACGAAACCGTCTTCACGATGTGATCAGCTCGCTGCGAGAGCTGAAAATTAACGGTTGGATCAATCTCCACCCCATAAAAATTGCTGACCCAGACGTAATCCACCTCGTGTTCGCCAAGGGTTAAAATGTTGCCTTTTGAGCTGGGGCGGGTAAGCCGGTGGCCGCCGACACGGCCGGCGCCGGCGAATATCTGACGGGTGATTAAAAATGGGAGCAGCGATTTCAACGCCTCAGAAAAAAAGTGATCGTCAAGCTCAACCAGGTAGTTTTCGTGGCAGCCGAAGGTGTGGCCGCCGAAGTGATCAATCGCATTATTGTGGAAGCTAACGACATCCTGATAGCCGAGTCGTTTCAGCAGCATCTGAAGTATCACACGGCCGGCGCGATCATAGCGCACAATGTCACTTAAATCAACGCACTCCGGCGTCGCATACTCTTCATGGCTGCCGACGGCATCAATGTAAAGGCGGCCGCCGTTTCGTAAAAAGCCGCCTGCACGCGCCGGTTCAAAGGCGTAATCGCGAGCATGCAGATCAATCAGCCCTAGCCGTTCCTCATAAAAAGCGCAGTCTTTTACCCGCTCCACCACCTCTTCGGCGGTGCCGACCGCCGGATCCCTTACCAAACAGCCAAACTCGGTCTCAATGCCAAAAATACGTCGTTCCATTTTTACGTTCCTGAACGATAGGCACTCAAGATCGGCTCCAATTCCTTTTCGGTGAGATGGCGGAATTTGGATTCGCGCAGCGTGCTACGCTCCAGCACCGCCGCCTCGACCACTCCCGTCTTCAGCTCTTGCTCCAAGACGCGATTCAACTCTTCGTCATTTTCTGTATTGACGATTTCAGATTCCTCATGATCCTGAGAGCCCGATTTTCGAACCGCCAATACGCCGGTAGACCATGCTTTAAATGCCCTTGAAATCGCTTGATCGCGCTCAATGTCGCTGTTTACCCCGATCAGGGATAGAGCCATTTGATCTTCAGCGTTTAGCGTGCCGCCGACCACCGCAAATGAGGTCGCCTCTGTAAACTCACCATCGTAGTTCAACACGTACAGCGAATCCTCTTCTTTGCGCCGTCCCATTTCAGCGAAAATCGCCCGCACCACGAATGGTGCCGTAAATTGATCCCCAAATGCCTTCTTTAATGGCGGGCTTAAAGAGAAACCCACCAGCCGGTGCACCGATACATCGTCCGGGCTTCGATTAAACCCCTCCTGGTGAGCGAAATCAATGGAGCTGATCCGCAACGTTTCGATGTCGGCCTGGTTGCCGATTCCCGAAAACATGATCCGATCATATATCTCGAATACCTTCCGCTGCGCGCGACGAATGGTTACCATCAGCACTCCATCCTGGTATGAGATCGCTATCACCGGACTGCCTTCGCGCAAACGGGTCTCGATATATTCCTTGCGGTGCCCAATCGCCTCATTCCAGTCATAGGGGCTGTAGATCATGCGGCCTCCTCCATTCTAAAGTCGTAAGGCGGAAATACAGATGCCCGACTCACGGGTACCGATCCACCAAATCTTATCAATGGGGACAAACATTAACAGACACATGTCATAATGTCAAATATATCACGTCCAAAGTGATAACAATCGTAGCGACCACGTGCGAATCGCTGATCGCGTTCTTCACCGATTAACCCTATAAAATTGCCGATTTGCATTTGTCCACCGGCGGTAAAGGCGATTGCCAGAGCCAATCCACATCGAGCCAGAATTCAGGCACGGCCGTCGAGTTCAGCATGCCGGTATTGATAGTGGCTCGCTGGTGCTCACCGCCTTGCAAGTGATCCACGATCACCATCCTTCGATCCGGATCCACATACCAAATTTCCGGTATCTTTTCAGCGCGGTAGTAGTCCCTCTTTTCACCCAAACAGTAAGGACGGTTGGCCTGCGTAACCAGCTCCACAATCCAATCAGCCCTTTGTCCGGTCGTCTCGTTCGATTGCGGGGAAATCCGCCTCACACTGATGGCGGGTGAAAACTGCCGGCCCGACCGCAGCGATTGCAACGAGTGCGGAGAAAGCACTTGGTTTCTGCCAGCAGACTGGCATACGCCTCGAATTAGATCATACAACCAGTTGACCAGGCATATCGCGCTCTCATCCCAAAGTGATTCGAGTACCACCTGCCCATCCAGCCACTCCGCCGAAGCTTCGACGGCATGCCACTCTACAAACTCATTGTAGGTCACGCCGTAAATGCGAGCTAGGAACGGCTTCAGCAACGGTTTTTGACCCAGTATGATCTCAGCCATCGATCAAATCCGCTAGTTTCGACCTGGCAACGAAGCAATTAACTCACGAAGCTCATCCTCGCCGACATCGGTGATACCCTCGGCTGTGATCGTTTTTGCCAGCGGCGGAACGACGTAATATCCTCCCGTCGCAGTATCTAGATCGGCCGCAATTCCAAGCAACAGCAGCGCTTCCCGCAGCGCCTCTTCTCGATTCATCTGATGAAACGGCTTTTTTATCTTCACGATGTAATCGAAGATACCGCGGATCGGCTGGGAGCCTGAGCCAGCGGCGCCATACTCCGCGCTCTCGAACCGGGCGCCCATTCCATCATAAAAAAAAATTCTTCCCTCGTTGCTCTGAATATCGTAGGTGCTGAGGATCGGTATAAAGCCCCCGATGCCCTGCATCGCCAGCGGAAGCCCTTGCGCAATAACCCGGGCCAGCTCAGATAGCTTCCCATCCAGACTCATCGGTTGTAATTGCGACCGCTCAAAGTACTTAAAGGAGTGCCGCAGATAGCGAACCACCTCCATCGCACGGGCATAGCTGCCGGAAATCGCCAGCAGAGTGTAATCGTCCAGCGCTAAAACCTTCTCCGCCCGATCGTACATAACGGTCATATTGGCGGTCGCTCGCCGATCTCCAATGTTAATGACACCTCGATCGTACTTTACCGCAATGACGGTGGTGCCGTGGACTTCAATATTTTCATTTAAGCGGCCTTCTCGCTCCTCTAACTGCAGCGGTACGATCCCCGCCACGCTCGATCGCTGAAGGAGTGAATGGAAATCGCCCTCATGCGCCATTCGCTACTCCCCACTTCGCTGGCGATAGCGCCGAGCCTGCTCCGGATCCACTCGCTTCATCCGACGGATTAAGTCGCTGGTGTCGGGCCGTTTGACATCCGGCTTATTGGGGCCGTCCCCATCCCCCTCTTTCCTGATCGGATCCGTGGGGGCCAACGGTCGCCGCAATCGCTCTTCAATGGTGATGATCATCGTTTTTACCTCCGTTCCATACTTACTGAAACGCTCACAACCGCGCTGAAACAACCTTTGCATCGCAACACTTCTATATTTGATTCCTGTCGCCCTTTTCAGCAGGTGGGCATTCACACCCCTATTCTCACCGATTCCCATCACTCAATGCGCACTAAGAAGGGTGACTGCAAAATTGATACCAGGCTATTTCAAGAAAGAGTTCTGTTTTGAGTTCGCCCCCCACCCCAACCCTCCCCCACGAGGGGGAAAGGGTGTGAGGATTTACCTGCTAACTTTTGATTCCCAGAAAATGAACTTATTCTATTTCAAGCCGTCCGATCTGAACTGGCCATTGCTTCGAATTACTTGAATTAACTCATTCAGATCGTTCGCGGCAGCTACTTCCTCACAGATTGAGCTCACGCCGGGACCAACCAGCGGCTTCATATCAAACAGCAGATTTTCTCCCTCGTGCTCAAAAACGATCCCGCTCCAGCTTATTGATTTTATCGCCTGCGGGAAGTGGCGCACCAGCCATCCCCTCAAAAAGGCGCGGGTATCCTGAGGCGGGCATGATCTCGCGGCCTCAATCTGCTCCTCATGAACCAGCGAGCAGACCGCGCCCGCCTGCTCCAATCCGTAATATAGACCAATATCAGGATCTATGTCATGATACGCCAGATCGAGGCTTTGCAACATCGGATCGCCCCAACCGATATTCATCTCTTGCTGGTAACTGTCGAGCAGATTCTTTTTAGCCACCCAATCCAAACGATCGGACAACTTCATCGGATCCGCATCCAGCCGGTCGAGGACGAAGCTCCACTGACTTAATATCCAATCCACTTCAACGCTGTGCCCTTTAAATCGTTCCTGCGCGTTAACCAGATAAGAGCGTTGGATATCAATCGCTGGAACAGCCGGGCCGCCTTCCATTTCCACCTGCCAGCGGTATGACTGATCCCGCGAAATGTATTTAATGGCCTCAACCGGATTTAAGATTCGCCATTGAGGTTGCCAACCCGTTTCCAGCAATTTGATGACTAGAGCCGTCGTGCCAACCTTCAGCGCAGTCGCATATTCCGACATGTTGGCGTCGCCGATGATAACGTGGAGGCGGCGATAATCTTTAGGCAGCGTATGCGGCTCATCTCGGGTGTTGAAAATCGGCCGGTTGTTCAGCGTATCAACGCTCGCCTCCACCGCTGCAAAGTCAGCTCGCTGAGAAAGCTGATAGACAACCTCCGATGGGGGCCAGTTGGAATTTTCAACGCCAACCTTACCGGCCCCCGCAAACAGTTGCCGGGTTACCAGAAACGGCATCATGCCACCGATCAACTGCTCGCTTGAGAGCTTCCGGCTCATCAGATAGTCCTCATGCGTGCCGTAGCTTGCTCCGTGATAGTCGGTATTGTTTTTATAAATTCGGACCGCCTTGCCCCACTGTGAGCTTAGCAATTGGGCGCACTCCCAAACGATCCGCTCCCCTGCCTTGTCATGGGCCACTAAATCCCGGATCCGGCTGCATTCCGGAGTCGCGTACTCAGGGTGGCCATGGTCGTTATAGAGCCGCGCCCCGTTTGCTAGAACTCGATCGCTGTGCTCCTCGCTGGGCGTTAAATGGGGCGCATTGGGCATATCGAACTGGGTATCGTTGGGATCAGTGGCCAGGTGGTCCGCCTTGAATCCTCGCAAATCCCGCCGCGGGTCCTCGTTCCGGTAGTTCCAGCCGCCCACCGAAATCCCGGAGTAGGCTCGAACTAAAGCGATGCTGGCCTCAATCAGTTGGGAAGGCTCTTTGCCTTCCACCTGAATGCCGAATTCGGTCTCTATGCCCATGAGGAGGTTCATATAATGTTATGGCGAGCCGATTGAGATTGGCGATTGGGTCGGATCGGCTTGACACTGGCCACATTTTCCGGTTCGTAATCGAGCAGTTTCAACCAATCCTCCTGGACATCCGTTTTCGGAAAGATCTCGTTCTCCTTGAACTCGATCCGAGCGGCCTGCCGCAAATCTTCCAGCGACAGCCCCTCCGTGTCCGACTGCTTTTCGATTGAGCGCTTAATGGCGAAGTCCTTCGCCCTTTCAATTACCGATTTGATTAACGCACCGCTCATCAAATCCTTCCAATGGAGCGTTTCGACGCCGGCGCTTCGCAGATGCACCTGCACGAACTCGGTATCCGGTTCACGACGCCATAAATAGTCCACCGCAAGGTCCAACAGCTCATCGCGGGCGGCCTGTGCGTCACCCTTATGCTGCTTCAACAGATCCGAATCGATCGGCAGATTTGTCGTGAGGTAGATACCCAGTATTTCGCGTGTCGCGTTGCGATCAGGCCGGCCCACTTTCACCTTGCGATCAATCCGCTCCGGCCGCAGCACGGCGGGGTCAAGGTAATCGGGCCGGTTCGAAGTGAGCATAACGACCACGTTATCCAGCGAGACCAGGCCGTCCATCTCGGCACAAAATTGCGGCACGATGGTATTGCTGATGTTCAGCCAGCGCCCGCTCGAACGGGTTCGGAGCAGCGATTCGGCCTCGTCCAAGAAGATAAATACGAGGCAGCCTTCCCGCGCCTTCTCACGCGCAATCGAGAAGATCTCACGAACCATCCGCTCGCTCTCACCCAGCCACATATTGAGAATTTTGGGGCCGCTTATCGCCATAAAGTACTCTTTGACGTCCTGCTTCACCCGCTTACGGTATTCTCGGGTGAGATTGTAAGCGGTGGCTTTACCGATCAGCGTCTTTCCACATCCGGGTGGACCATAGAGCAGAATGCCCTTGAGCGGCCGCTTCTCAAACCGGGTGTATAACTCGGGATGGATGAGCGGCAACTCGATGGTATCCTTGATGATACCGATCGCCTCTTCTTGTCCGCCGACTTTGCTCCACGGCATCTCGGGCACTTCCTCCAAGTAGTAATCCTGCCTCTCTTTGGCCGGGAAATGTTCGAGAGCCACCTTGAAATTCGGCTCAATCCGAACGTCGTCGCCTGCCTTTAACGGGGCCGATTTCAAATCGCTTGAGCGGTAAATCACCCGGCTCTGCATCCCCTGCGCATCCAGCGACACCCGAATCCGCTCCTTGTCCACCACCTCACTGACTTTAACGATCGGCCCCCCCGGATGGTATCCCAAATCGCCCACCACGGTGAAGGCATCGTTAACCTTGACTCGTGTGCCGACCTTCAGCTCACTGGTCTTCATTTTGGGGTCCATATTGGCGATATATTCCTGGTCGCCCACTGCGATTTGAGCGATTCCCTGCTCCGGTTCTCCCAGATATACGCCAATTCGATTGGCCGGGGAGGTCAGCTTTTGGTAAGCCTCTTCATACTCGGCGATCGCCTTTCGGGCTTCGTCAAGCTGCTGCTCGTCGGTTTCAAGTTGGTGACGGAGTATCAGAAAGTACTCCAGCCGGGGATCGTCACGAGGGGTTAATCGGATAACCTCATCCAGTAGATAGAGCGCCCGCACTTGAGTCTCCGGCAGAACCCAATCAACCCGCTCATCCTTGCGCTCACGCTCATCACCGGAATCATAAATAGCATCGTTTCTATTTTTTTTCACGGCCGTTACGCCTTTCGTTATCGTCACTGCTGACACCCAAGTGGATCAAAAAACCAGCCGCTCCGACATCCAGAGTATACCTGAAATAACCAGCCTCCATTAGGCTGAATCGGTCATCCATCTTCTAATACGTAGATACGCTAAATGCTGGTTCACCAGCACCACCCTCTCCTCAAATCTAGGAGAGGGGGAATCGGAAGCGGGAGGAAATGGGTGGCACCCTCCCCGCTTGCGGGGAGGGTTGGGGTGGGGGCGAACGGTAATCATTCCCATAAAACTGAACTCTTACAAAAAATATTGACAGGACAATGACGTTTCGAGTATTCTTCATTAGCACTCGAAAGATGAGAGTGCTAATTCCAACTATATTGCGCCAGACAAATAATCCGTTTCGAACAGAAAATCTTTATAAACCAGCGGTGATGGCGCACGTTGACGGAGGTGATTTGGATGAAATTACGACCGCTAGGCAGCAAGATCATCGTGAGGGCTGCCGAGGAAGAGGAGAAAACGGCAGGCGGTGTATTGCTGCCCGATACGGCGAAGAAAAAACCGCATGAAGGAAAAGTTCTGGCGGTTGGCCCCGGACGCACGATGGATGACGGCACCGTTCACCCAGTGGCGGTAAGCGTAGATGACACCGTCATTTTTTCGAAGTACGGGGGCACCGAAGTAACGCTGGACGGAGAGGAGTTCATCATCCTCGACGAGGACCAAATCTACGCCAAAAAGGAGTAGCATGATCCGCACGTAACATTCCACTTGCCTGCTGCAGGCAGGACGGCCAGCCACCCAATTTATCCTATAACCAAGTAATAAATTGGGATCGAAGTTGCCGGGCTGGCTCAGGAAACGATGCAACGCCGGGATTTCTCTTCACAGGAGGTAAAAAAACATGGCTGTAAAACAACTTAAATTTGATGAAGAGGCGCGTCGGGCGCTTGAGCGCGGCGTGAATATCGTCGCCGACGCGGTTAAAGTGACGCTGGGGCCGAAGGGCCGGAACGTGGTGCTGGACAAAAAGTGGGGTTCGCCGACCATAACGAAAGATGGTGTGACGGTTGCTAAGGAGATCGAGCTGGAGGATCCCTACGAGAATATGGGAGCGCAGCTTGTCAAGGAAGTGGCCAGCAAGACCAATGATGTGGCGGGAGACGGAACCACCACCGCCACCGTTTTGGCCCAATCGCTGGCCAAAGAAGGGTTGCGCTACGTTGCGGCCGGTGGTAATCCCATTCTAGTGAAAAAGGGCATCGAAACCGCAGTCGAAAAAGCGGTGGAGGCTATCAAATCGCACTCAATCCAGGTTAAAGGCAAAGAGGGGGTCGCGGACGTAGCCAGCATCGCGGGTAACGATACCGAGATAGGTCGGCTTGTCGCTGATGCAATGGATAAGGTCGGCAAGGATGGCGTCATCACGGTCGAAGAGAGCAAAGGAACCGATACCACTCTTGAGGTCGTTGAAGGAATGCAGTTCGACAAGGGCTACATCTCTCCTTATTTCGTGACCGATTCGGAGCGAATGGAGGCGGTGATCGAAGATCCGCTCATCCTTATTCATGAAAAGAAGATATCGGCCGCTGCCGACCTGGTTCCGCTGCTTGAAAAGGTCGCCAACTCCCGCAAACCGTTTCTGATCATCGCGGAGGATGTGGATGGGGACGCGCTTGCCACACTGGTTGTCAACAAAATCCGCGGCATTATAAACAGTTGTGCGGTTAAAGCGCCCGGCTTTGGTGACCGCCGCAAAGCTATGCTGGAGGATATCGCTAGTCTTACCGGCGGAAAGTTCATCAGTGAAGACCTCGGCATCAAGCTGGAAAGCGTGGACTTCAGCATGCTCGGCACCGCCAAGAAGGTGGTGGTGACCAAGGAAGAGACGACCATCATCGAAGGCGGTGGCAAGCACGAAGAAGTAACCGGTCGAATCAATCAGATTCGGAAGCAGATCGAGACGACCGACAGCTCATACGACCGCGAGAAGCTGCAGGAGCGCCTGGCGAAGCTGGCTGGCGGCGTTGCGGTGATTAAAGTGGGTGCCGCGACTGAAACCGAGTTAAAAGAAAAAAAGCATCGTTTCGAGGATGCGCTTTCAGCCACCCGAGCCGCGGTGGAAGAGGGAATTGTGCCGGGCGGTGGCGTCTCTTACATTAACGCGCTGGATGCAATTCCGGAGGATGGCTCCAGTGAGGACGAGAAGCACGGCATTGCCATCGTGCGCCGCGCGCTGGAGGAACCGCTGCGTCAGATCGCTGAAAATGCGGGCATGGAAGGATCGGTCGTGGTCGAAAAAGTCAAGAACTTGAAGCCGGGCCACGGTTTGAACGCGCTCACCGGCAAATTTGTGGATATGGTGAAGGAAGGCATCGTTGATCCGGTCAAGGTAAACCGATCCGCCTTACAGAACGCGGCCTCCATCGCCGGTATGCTGCTGACGACCGAAGCGCTAGTAGTCGAAAAGCCGGAAAAGAAGCCGGCCGCTCCTCCACCTGGAGGCGGTATGGATTACGATATGTAAAGCCGTTCTACAACGGCCAACAAAAACGGCTCGGCAACTTATCAGTTTGCCGAGCCGTTTTTTACAACACTTCAATCATTAAATGCAACTATTTCGCCGGTGCCGATGTCGGACAACGCCAATCCCCAGTACCATCGTCCCCAGACCCATTGCCAACATGCTGGAAGGTTCGGGAACCGGATCTCCACCTGGCGGCGGGTCACTACTGCCGGATGGCGGATCGGTTACGGATGATGACCCCCCATTTGACCCGGTGGTGTTATTATTGATGACACCACCGTTGTTTGAATTGGAAGGATCGCCCGCGCCATTGATGGTTGGATTGGTTACGTTGCCGGAACTGTTATCGGATGGCGGCGGAAGGACGAGCCGACTACTGGAGCCGCCGCTCCCCTCCGAAATAGCCCAGCCGGACACACCACCCACCAACATCACCCACAACATCGTCTGATCGGAGTGATCGTGCCCCCCTGTTTTATCGGATTCAATCAATGATTGGGAGTGATAGATCACTTGAGCACCCGCTCCCCGACTAATTACCAGCATACAACCAAAAAGCAAAACTGCCTGCACCCATGGGCTATTCATGCCCATTCCCACTCGATTCATTTTCTCCACCTCCCGGGGTGTGGATTTTTACCTCTGCAGAGTACTTATACATGGTTATTGCAAGATTTGTGCCAACTCTGCATCCAGAAGGTATTCTTGAGATTTTTCGGCATCTCTTATTCTCTGGTCAATAGCTTTCATTGCAACCCATTCCCCACATACCGGTACAGATTCCAATCTCCGCCGCTTAATCCAATCGGATCCCGGCTCATCCATCTCCCCAAATCCGTCCGATAGTGCCTCGCTCTCACGTAAAGCCTGTTCGCGACGTCGCGGTAGTACCCGACCTGACCGCCGAACCGCATCGGGTTGACTGTCGTGCCGGCTACCGCCAATTCCTCGCCGAAGGCTTTGTACAGGCAATTGTCTGTAATATTACCACCGATTGAGACTAATATCCTTGAGTTCGCCTGCTGATCGAACCCGTAAAAGCTGCTGACAGAACCCCTCCGCTCCGAAGCCAATCCGCCCCACTCGCCGGGAAAGTCGGTGTAGTGAGCCTGGGTCACTAGATTGGCGTCCGTCTCGATCAGCGCGTTCTGGTCGTAACAGACATAATAGAAGCCTTATTCTACTTCTCGGCACCGAACTTTTTTAGCATCTGCGCGATCTCATCATACTCCCTTCTCTTGGCAATCATTAACGCGGTCTCGCCTTCATTATCTTTAACATTTACATCTGCTCCCAAATCCAAAAGCCATCGAACAACTTCGGTATTTCCAAGATACACAGCATCTATTAATGCCCTAGGTGAATTTACATCCGCTCCAGCATCAAGGAGAATTCGAACCGTCTTATTATGGTGTAATGCTACTGCCCACTGCAATGCTGTACTTTCATAACCAAAAATTTCATAAAAACCACCCCGCGCATTCACGTCCGCACCGGCATCAATCAACATCTGGACAGTAGCGTCTTGTCCTTCCCCTGCCGCCCACATAAGAACGGTTTCGTTGTCGTTATCTCTTGCGTTAGGGTCTGCTCCAGCTTCTAATAACAGTTTAACAATTGCGGATTTACCGTTTACAGCGGCATAATGTAAAGCCGTACAACCTTGAAAATCCCGCGCATCTGGATTTTCTCCTTTACGAATTAATGATCGTATAGTGTGAATATTTATCGGATGTGTGATGATAGCATTAAGTATTTTATGTGACATTTTCATATTGCTCCATCAATATATAGAATATATTGAGTTATTATAAGTATATATTCGACTTTTTCAACAACCTCATAGAGCTCCATTCTTATTTCAAGAAGGGAATACTATTCCCAAGAATGATCAAAATTAACCATAAAGAGAGCAGTATAAAAATATATTTTACGTATCTTGTGGAAATTATCTTAAATCCATAAAAAGATCCAAATATCATGCCGACAACTAGTGGAGGGATATCAATAACAATGCTTCCAAAAAGTATAGATCCGGGCCCTTCTAACACCAAATAATGGTAGATTATACCAACAATTGAACCCATAACCAGGGTAGAGCCTATAAGTAGTTTTCTGGAAAATCCGTATTTTGGGTGCGCCCTCGACAAAGCATAGGTGATCGTTCCGTAAGCCAGACCGAATGGATAGAAATACCCCCATAGCCAAAAGATAGAGATTAAACTCGTAATAGGTATATACAGTATGAATTCAAAAATAACAATTCTTCCTGTGTTTCCTATCCAGTGGTGCCACGACTGTCCAAAAAAATCACTAAAGACAGCGCTCAATACGACTCCTCCGCAGGCTGAAGCACCCATGGTCGTCAAAATTGCTGTACCCAACAAAAGTTCAATGTGTTGCCTTCGGCACCAGTTAATAATCGCTTTCCACCTTACGCTCGGAGTGTTTCTCTCGCCGTTGTTAGAAAATTGGTTGAGGCACATAAGGCACCTGATACCAAGGAGCACCTACTCTACTACATTGTTCAAGAAGAAAACTTACGAAATTATGACATGTGTGCCCCTCCCCACAATCCCAGGAATCCCAGGGAAGTATTTGAGACCATGAGGCGAAAGACCCCATCCCGGCAACCACTTTTCCCCGCATAATTGACCTCCTCGACTAGCTATTTTTGTTTTAGAACAGATGCAATTCTCTGCCGCATGAGTAATATGTACCATAATGCACGTAACATCTTTCTTGGGCAAAACACCGATATTTCCTTTCCATGTTTTCTTTCACATAATACCAGAAGGACCATATCCAAGGCACCCACACTCCGTGGTACATAAAAACCAATGCGCAGTTTTCTGAAGTGGATAACCTCGGTAAACCGGTCTCCAGCAAAACTTTACAGCGAACCCACTCGGATCACGGTCAACCACCGGCTCATTCCCCACGTACCGATACAGATTCCAATCTCCGCCCTCAAACCCAATCGGATCCCGGCTCATCCACCGCCCCAAATCGCTCCGCAGGTGCCTCGCCCGCACGTAAAGCCTATCCGCCAAATCCCGCCAGTACCCCACCTGTCCGCCGAACCGCATCGGGTTGACCGTCGTGCCGGCTACCGCCAACTCCTCACCGAAGGCTTTGTAAAGGTATCTGTCGGTGATATTACCACCGATTGAGACCAGAATGCGCGAATTGGCCTGATGGGTAACAGTTCAGTTTTGTGGGAGTGATTTGTGGCAGCATTGATCGCCCCCACCGCCCTGTCCTTCCCTCGCAAGGGGGGGGAGGGGATGCCGCTTCTTCCTGCTTTACGGTGTCAACATCATCCCGCCTCTATGAGGCCGATCGAGGTCTCCTGTAAAATTAACCGACCTTCACCCCCATGCTCAGCAAACCTAAACTCTTACCTTTTGCCAAACCCTTAAAACCTCAGCCACGCTCCAGGCTTGAGCGATACAGCCGTTGGGACGTTGCGGGGGATCGCCATCGTAAATCTCGGGGAGGAAACCGATGCCGTAGCTATTCAGCTCAGCGATGATCGGCTCCAGAAAGCTTCTGCGTGCCCCACGATCACCGTAAACCCGAAAATGAGCATCCACAAAAGGTCCCAACAGCCAGGGCCAGACCGTGCCCTGGTGATATGCTCTGTCGCGGTTGTTCTGATCACCTTCGTAGCGTCCCTGGTATTTCGGATCCGATCGCGCCAGCGTCCGCAATCCAAACGGTGTCAACAACTCGCGCTGCACCATATCCACCACCATTTTCTGTTCATCCGGATTTAAGGGCGAATGGGGTAGGCTGACCGCGAATATTTGGTTGGGGCGGATGGATGGATCCACTTTTCGAATCACTCCATCCACTTCGATATCAATACCCCCCGGACCGTCAACCACATCGTAGAGGCCTAACCCATCGGGCCGGAGAAAACGCTCTCGAAATGAGGCTTTCACATCATCAGCCAGTGTTCGGTAGGCTTTGGAAGATACTCCTCTACGCTCCTGTATCTCCGCCATCACGATAAGCCCATGGTACCAAAGCGCCGCGATTTCGACCGGTTTGCCGATTCGCGGCGTCACGACCCAATCGCCAACCTTTGCGTCCATCCAGGTAAGCTGAACGCCCTCTTCACCCGCGTAAATCAGGCCATCTGTATCAGCATGGATATTATATCGAGTGCCGTTTCGGTAACCATTAAGGATGGCAACGGCCGCATGATAAATTTCATCGGTCAGCCAATCCAAGTTTTCGGTTAATTCGGCAACGAGTCCAATCGCATTGAGGTACCAGAGCGAGGCGTCCACCGTGTTATATTCGGGGATTTCCCCCACATCCGGGAAGCGATTGGGCAGCATCCCTTTGCTGACGAGTTGGGCGTAACTGCTCAGAATCTCGATTGCGATTCGATGGCGGCCGGTTGCCAAACAGAGGCCTGGCAGTGAAATCATAGTATCACGGCCCCAGTCAGTAAACCAGGGATAGCCCGCTATTATGGTAGAGCGTCCAACAAGGTTGATGGAGGACTGAGCCGACCTTTCCACGACGAAGGTGTCGGAGGCTAGCATGAGTTGGTGGATGGTTTCATCGTTTGATGAATTCGCTTTGATGGTTTGCTCCTGCCGCGCCCTCAGCTTATTCAACGCACCCGGCAATGGTGGCGGATCGTCCTCCAAGCTGGCAATCAAATAGATCGGATTGTCGGATAACAGGTCGAATTCAAGATAGCCGGGGGTGAACAAGTCCTCATGGTCATCCAAACCGCGCTCGGTTTCGCGTGGGTGCAGATGGTTGTAGTACCAAACGGGATCTGAAAAGTAAGTGGCTCCGTCCGCGAAAAGGTGGAGGGGCAGCTCATCGGCATCACGCAGCAGCAGTTGATCCCCGCGCCAGCTCGCTTCGGCCGGAAATCCATCCGCCGCCCGACGCTCGGTATGATAGTCTTTCCAAGCAAAAAGAGGCCGAATTTGCAGACGTGCGCCGGTCGCGCCGTTCCAACGAAACCGGATATAAGTGGCTTGGCGCTGGTGGATCATAAAGATCAACTCCTCCAATTGACCGAGTTGATCCAGTTGGTAGCAAAAAGTCGGTCCTGGCCTATTACGATATTCGACCAGAAACCGGCAGCCGGTTGGGTAGATGGCGTTCGGATAAGCGTTACAATCGAGGTGATACGTCCGTTCACCCGCAATAATCGTCATTTCCAGCCGAGACAGCAACACCATCCGTTGGGTGGGTGGTTTCGTCGCGGCGACCAGCAGCCCATGGTACCGGCGAGTGCAGCCATTAGTGAGCGCCCCCATCGCATAAGAGCCAAGCCCGTTAGTGACCAGCCACTCCTTCCTCGAGGCGGTGTCGAAGTTTTGTAGATCAGTGGCTGGAATCGTAAGGTCGGGTACCGATGGCATAATTTTAAGTCAACCAAGCTATCGTGGCGCTACGAAAAAGAGATTGATGTGATTGATCATTTTTTAGTATAAGATGGGGAGCCGAGTCGGTCGCTGCCGACTCGGCCTTGAGACAGAGGCTGGATTTACTTGTGGCTCATTAAATACTCGGCAAGCGCCTTATACTGGATTGGCTTAAGTTTGGGATAGGCCATCATTCGATTTTTCTTGGAATGCGCCGCCGGGTTCTTAATTTGAACCGTAATCCAGGCGATGTTAGCGTTTTTATCTTTCCCGTAATGGGTCAGGTTGGGACCGAATTTGCCACCGGTTTTGCCCATCATATGGCAGTTGATGCAGCGTTCCGTTTTGAACAGTTTAGCACCTTCTTTAATCAGGGCTGGGCTCAGTTTCACGGCTGCCGGTTTCTTTTTGGCTACCCAGTGATGGACCGGCTTCTTGGGACTGGCCGCGCTCCAGGCCAACAAACCGAAAAGCGCAATGCCGGATAGCGCGAATGCCAACGACTTCACGCGCAAACGGATCATTCTTCTCATCAATCTCCTTTCGAGGATGTGCATGTTTCTATTCGCGGTTCCCCTATGTGCCAATATAGAGTGAGACACTTTCCTTATCTTTAATTAGTGTAGATCAGGGCGGGAAGGAGATTGAATTGAACAGCTTCAACAATCCGAATGGCGTATTTTCATCCGCCTCCCCGGC
>JAKBZR010000156.1 GCA_021842405.1 bacterium | reverse complement strand
GGTGAGGGTAAGAGCCTGCTGCCTAAATTACTCAGAGAGCTGAACTCATTCGAAATTAAAGCCAAATTGATTTAACCCTGAGAATTTATCCGTTATAATATTCCAACTGAATTTTTAGTAAGCCAGCGTTTTGATTGGAGAGATGATGCAACATTCGTTGAACGGCAGTGATTGGCAAATCCTCGGCTTGATCCCGACCGAATGGGTTTGGCGGCGAATTGGGGATGCGGCTACTGATTTGGATAATTTGCGGCCGACCGCGCCGCCCTGGTATCCGGCGACCGTTCCCGGCGACGTACAATCCGACTTAATTGATGCGGGCGTGCTGCCCGACCCCTGGTATGAAGAGAACAGCCGCGCCTGCGAGTGGACCAGCCAGCGGGATTGGGTGTATCGCCTTGACTTTACTCCAAAGCCCGATTGGGCCGGCCGCCACGTCCGTCTTCGCTTCGATGGGGTGGACCCAAGCGGCCACATCTTCTTAAACGGCCATCATCTGGGCGATCATTCCGGCATGTACGTCCCATTCGAGTTTGATGTCTCCGGCCTCCTGCGCTACGGTGAGCTTAATCACCTGATCGTGGTGGTGGATCACGCCCCTTCGGAACCGGATATTCAGGGGCAAATCGGATGGACGAGCCAGATTCGGCTGTGGAAAGCGCGCTTCGCCTATGATTGGGATTGGTGCACCCGCCTGGTTCCGATCGGCATTTGGGATGACGTTTCCCTCATCATCAACGATCAGACATGGATCGGCGATGTCTGGGTTCGACCGGTGCTGAATGAGGCGCTGGATGCCGCGACCGTCCACATTACAACCCTCCTCGGCTGCATCAGCTCGATGCCGGTTCATTTGGAGGTGCAGATTTTGCGGGATGGGAATCGGGTGGCGGTTTCTTCTGCCAGCGGGACGACCGATAACGACTCAAAGCTGTCAACCGTGATCGCGCTACGCAATCCCGCCCTCTGGTATCCCAACGGCTACGGCCCTCAGAACCTTTACGAGGCGAAGGTTGTCCTTAAAGATGACGGCGGAGAAATCTTGGATGAACGCAGCGTTGGTTTTGGAATTCGGCGAATAAAACCGGTTGCCAATGACAACGCACCGGCCGACTCGTTGCCCTATGTCTTTGAGGTCAACGGGCTTAAAACGTTCATAAAGGGATGGAACTGGGCGCCGGTCAATCAGCTCTATGGACGACCTCATCGAGAGCAGTATGAGCGCAACCTTAAACTGGCGGCTGCCGCCCACTGCAACCTGCTCCGGGTTTGGGGCGGCGGACTGCTGGAGCGGGAATCGTTTTACTCGTTGTGCGATGAGCTGGGCATTATGGTGTGGCAGGAGTTCATCCAATCCTCCTCCGGAGTGGACAACGAGCCGGGAACCGATGAGAAGTATCTCAGCTATTGCCGTAAAACGGCGGAGGCCATGATACCGAGGCGTCGAAATCACCCGTCATTAGTGATCTGGTGCGGAGGAAACGAGCTGACCCGCGCCTCCGATGGGGTCCCGCTGGATAAAACCCATCCCAATATTAAAACGCTTGCCGAAGCGGTAGAGCGCCTTGATCCCGACCGTGTCTTTTTGCCGACCTCTCCCTCCGGGCCGGTTTTCGGCGCCAACCCCGACCATCTGGGCCGAATGCATGACGTGCATGGGAACTGGAACTACCTCGGCGATCCGGAGCACTACCATTTCTTCAACCAGATTGACCCGCTCTTTCACAGCGAGTTTGGTGTCGAAGGTGCTGCAAACCGCGATACGATAGACCGCGCGATTCGGCCCGAGTACCAGTGGCCGCCGGATTTCTCCAACCCGCACTGGTGCTTTCACGCCAACTGGTGGGTGGACCGTCAGTCGGTGGAAAAGCTGTTCGGCCCGCTCAGCAATATGGAGGATTACGTGAAGGCGAGCCAGTGGGTTCAGGCGGAAGGGTTGCGCTACGCGATCGAGGCGAGTCGGAGGCGAAAATGGCGCACCTCCGGCACGATTCCTTGGCAGTTCAACGAGCCTTGGCCGAATGTGGTCGGCACCTATTGTGTGGACTATTACGGCAAGCCCAAGCCGGCCTACTATGCGGTGCAAAGCGCATACGCGCCGCTCTTGATCAGCGCTCAATATGAGAAACTGGTCTGGAATCCAGCCGAAGTGTGGCGAGCCGGGGTCTGGCTCAATAATTCACTGAACCAAGCGCGGGAAGTCCGCTATCAGTGCAGCTTGGTGCAATTGGTGGATGGGAAAGAGCTGGCGGCCGCTCACGGTGAAGTCGTGGCACAGCCGGCTTCCGCAATTCAATTGACCGAGATGCAATACGAAATTCCATCCGATTACAATGGAATATTGGCGCTGCGTCTGACGGCGGAGGATCAGAAAGGTATGGTGGTAGAAAATAGCTACATTTATTCCGTCAAACCGCTCGGTTCCACTCAGTCCCCATTTCGAGGATTGCTTGAGGTGGATCAAACCGATATCAGGGTCGAGCGGAGCGATCAATCGTTGATCGCAGTGCAGAATGTCGGCTCAGCGCCGGCGCTCTACGTCATATTACATCCGGAGGATGACTACTCCGCCCTCATTTTCAGCGACGGCTATTTCTGCCTGGCGAAAGGTGAAACCAGGCAGCTCCGATATGCCGGTACCGGCCGCTTCAAAACACGATCCTGGAACGGTCGCAACGATCCATCAAATGAAGGAGCGCATCGAATAGGTTAGCTTATCAGCGGTTTAAAATCGAAACAGACTGGCAAAGTGCTGGGCGGTGTATAGGTCTCCATGAACCGTGACTCGACCGGAGTAGTAGGCCGATTCACCGTCCAACGTGCCGCTTGTAACGGCATTCCAAGTATCCATATCGGTTGCAATGACTACATCAGCAGCCGGTGCGTTCCCGGGCAGTACCTCACATTTCCCTTGATCTATTCTAACGGTCCAATCGCCCCCGCCGTCACCTTTCAAGCTGATTTGGTAAGTTGCATGCAGATGCTGGGCGAGGTCGGCTCGAAAAATATGGGGAAGCGCCTCCACCGGAACCCCAGTCGAATCGTTATAGGGTGATGAGTTCATATACTCGGGTGTCCTTTTGTAAAGAGTTTTAACGCATGATCGGTCAGTGCCGGTCCGATTATCGGTCCAATTGACATAGATGCCTCATATCGGTAGACCTCCAGATAGTAGTCCTCCTGGGTGAGAATGTAGCCCAGCGCATCACCGGTCAAGCCGAGCAGAAATTTGGGAGAGGTGGGCATTTTTCTCTTTAAAAAGAGTCCTATGTTCGGCAACACCTCACCGGGAAGCGTTAAAAAGCCGGCCGATCCCAATGTCCAGTAGGTCATCTCGGTTGTTACCCGACCATTCTTGGTTAAATGACTATCCAATATTTGGCTACGAATTAGATCGGCAAAACGTTCATTCATCAGCGGCACTGGAAATCGGGTGTGGTGAAGGGTCAACGATGCCTCAGACTGGATTGGCTGGCCTTGGATGGCTTTCAATGCATGCTCGGCCAATCGGCGCCCGATCCGCTGCGCCTCGCTCCAGGCTTCGCCGGGAGGGAATAGCTCAGAGTTAAAATCGGCGGTCACCATACCGCCCAAGGCGCCGTTGGCAAAAAGGCAGACGCCGCCCAGCCGGTTTTCAACCTCAGCGCGCAGCCAGTGAGGAAAATCGGCGGTGATCATCCGGTTATTTAAAACTTCCGGATGACAAGCGTAGTTTACCAGCGTGGAGATGGCGGCTCCATCTTCATCCGAAACATTCATTACCGCCAGCTCGCGATCCAGTATGGCTGGAACTCGATCATTGCGGGATATGCCCGGCTCCGCTTCGAGGTAGCCGAATTGCAGCTTCGCCGGTTGAAGCCGAGCGAATGTATCGTCTACCAGCCGGCTCAGCTTATGGATCATCTCTTCGATCCATCGTTCATCTACTCCGGAAGTGCATAAATCCGGCCCCCAGAGGCCGTATGGATCGGGTGCGGAATGGGTATGCGTCGCTCCAATAAGAAGGTGGGATGATTGAATTGAGTGAGTCGCCCGTTTAATTCTTTGACCGAGGTGGCGCGGTACGCCCAACAAATCAACGATCAATAGAGCGATTGTCTCCGAGCCGCACTGGATCGCGAGGCAGCGACCCCAGATCGGGTCATGAGCGCCCACGCTGAGACGATTGGGCGCATATCCGGCCAGGTATACCGGCTTGGATGGGGTGATTTCAATTTTTCCGGCCGCCGCTCTAATTGGGTAGCGATGAGTGCTCAATTGGCAATCCATCTAATTCAAACAGTTGTTTGAAAGTGAAGTTTTGACCGACGACGGGCGATGCCACCCTTCAGTGCTTGGAACATGATTTCAGCTTTTATACCGGCGTCGTATAATTCCTGGAGCACCGAACTGATTCCTTCTGGTAAGAGTTCAGTTCTGTGGGTGATTTTTGAAGCAGGCGCTCCCTCCTACTCTTTGCCGATCCTGGGAGAGGGCTTGGGAAGACAGAGATTGCTTCCCAGGCAACATTGCAGTGTGTGTTGCATGGTCTTTGATAGGTTACTTTAGGAGTCATCCTGCTAGTGAATGTAACTCGTAAGGGTAGGCTGATCACTCATTTCTCAATTTAACCCACAGTCAGAGCCGCGAGCGTGAGCGAGTGGAGCGGTATAGCATTAGCACGTTGGCGATCGTGTTCTGCTGCGCGCCCC
>JAKBZR010000064.1 GCA_021842405.1 bacterium | reverse complement strand
CATTCCCATCTCCAATAATCCCCCGGCGCTGATCCTAGTTTCAACCGACGGTTACTCCAACTCTTTCGTCAGCACTGAGGATTTCGAGCAGACAGGGTCGGACTATCTGCAGGCGATCCGCCGGGACGGGTTGGAGGCGGTTTCGGCCAAGCTGGAGGGCTGGTTGAATGAGGCATCCGAGCAGGGCAGCGGCGATGACATCACGCTGGGGATCATCTGCCGAGCGGATATGGCAAAAGGTGAAACGGAGCGATAGATGGACAATAGAGTGCGGGATGCCCTAAAACGGATCATCTCACAAGACGGCGACATCCAAAGCGACCCGCGCCGCTTGAAGTCGCTGCTGAAGGACTACTGCTCGCAGCTTCGCTTGGAGGTGAGCGTGCTGGTCGCCGCGGTGGAGGAGGGCGCGCCGGCCGAGCTCCTGTCGTCATCGAACGGCGCCTTGAAGTCTTTCACGCTATCTCGATTAGTGAAGAGGCTGATTGAGGAGCGGGGGTTATCGGCCGAGGCCGCTCAATGGGCGATTGAGAGCTGGGCGCTGGCGCTGGGCGTGGTTTCGGACGGCGAAATATCAAAGAGTGAAATATCCTGTTTGGATGCACCGGCCGGCAGTCTACCGGGCCGAAACAGCCTGTTCGAGCGGGAAAGTTTTCGGCAATTCGTCAAGTTTTGCATTATCGGTTTCGGCAGCGCAGTTATAGATGGCGGGGTTGCTCGATTTTTAACCTACCATGTGGGTTTGCAGTGGGAAATTGCGCGGACCATCAGCTTTACCCTGGCAGTCACCAACGGCTTCTTTTGGAACCAGCGCTGGACCTTCAATGCGCTCGGTAAATCATCCTCATCCCGCCAGTACACGATGTTTTTCGCGGTTAATATCGTGGGGTTGCTGCTGAACCTAGCGATTATGGGTGCTGTATTTTTTCTGTTTTCAGGGGAGATACATACCGGCAGCAAGCCGGATTCCACACATTGGTACATCGCATTCTTTACCGCCATCACCATCGTCTCCTTTTGGAACTTCATAGCCAACAAGCACTGGACCTTTAAATAGCCGGCGGCCCCGGAATGACGATCCGTTGGGTGTCACCGTATTTTCAACCTCTTCTTAAGCGGCGCGGCTGAACAACGGACAAGTCGAAAGTCAAGTCAGCGAGGTGATGGCGGAGAGGGTGGGATTCGAACCCACGAGGCTTTTGGCCTACCCACTTTCGAGGCGGGCGCACTCGACCACTATGCGACCTCTCCACAAAAAATAGAGGTGGGCCAACCGCCATTTGACGGAAGGCGAGTTGCACGCTTATTACGATCACGGTTCGGCCGCTTGAAACCGGCCGCCCCCTAAGGATAAATGCGCCCTCGGAGGGACTCGAACCCCCGACTCAGGGCTTAGGACGCCCCAGCTCTATCCAACTGAGCTACGAGGGCAAGATGAACCGCCGGCTGACCGATCGAATTGGCGCGCTCGAAGGGACTCGAACCCCCGGCCTTCAGGTCCGCAACCTGACGCTCTATCCAACTGAGCTACGAGCGCGCATTCTCAGAACGACCAGAGAACCTCTTTATTATACGGGTACAAGCCGACTTTCGTCAAGCAGTCGAAGGCGCTATCTTGCCTTGGCCAGCGAATGGCCGGCTGTGCCGTTCGCGCTGGAGGAGGATTGATGCTTTTCCAAGTAGCGCCGCATCAGGCGACGGGCGCGGTGAATCCTCGAGCGAACGGTGCCGATCGCACAACCCATTACCTGTGCGATCTCCTCGTAAGATTCATCGCCGATATCCGCTAAAATGATGGCTGCTCGATAGATCGGGGACAGGGAATCGAGAGCGGCTTGGAGGGGCGTCTCCAGTAGATTCTCAATGATCAACTCTTCTGGGGTTGGGCGTTGATCGGTTAACTCACGCTGATACGCGACTGCGCCTGTCTCGTCGAATATGGGCGCGTTAAGGGAGATAATGTTGGCGCGTCGCTCCTGGCGGTGGTGGTCAATCACCAGATTGGTGATGATCCGGAAGAGCCAGCTTTCAAAGGAGCGCGAATGCTCATACTGGTAAAATCGGCTCCAGGCGCGAAAGTAGGCGTCCTGGGTAATGTCTTCGGCCTCGGTCGCGTTTCCAGTCAGCCGATAGGCGAGGTTGTATGCACGGCGATAGGATCGCCTGAAGAGCTGCTCAAATTCATCCGCGTTTTGCGCTTGCGCTACGCTAGTGGTGTCCTGCATTTTTCTGCTCTTTCGACTGCGCCCGAACCATTCAGTGAGAAGATACCATGATTATCAAAGAAATGCCATATCATGGTTATCTTGACTAACCATCGGCGATCAAGATCGCCATCAAGCTGATTATTTAAATTCGGCCATCCTGCGTCAAGGAGCGCACCGTCTGAACCATGGCGGTTCGCCCGCAATCCTTCCACAGGAAGGCATCGGCTCCCAACGCCAGCGCCTCCTCCGGTTTTAGGTCGTAAACGCTCAAAACGATGAACCGGGTAATGGGGCTGGCACTTTTCATCTCTTTCAGGTAGTTGCGCGTTTGGGTTCGGATTAGATGCGAGTCGATCATTGCGACGTCGGGATTCAGCGAATCGAGCTGTTCGATGGTATTATCCACCCCATCCGTTTCGCCGATGATCTCGATCGCCGATTCGCGGCTCAATATCCGGCCCAATGATTTGCGCACGATCGGATCGGGGTCGGCGATCAATACCCGCGCTGGTTGGTCGAAATTTTCATCGCCGGATACGGTCGCCGCCGCTAGATCAGACTCACTATCCTCTATCATTTCATGGAACTCCTTACAATAGACATTAGACATTATGGGCGTCTTTTGATCGTATTGCATGCCTGATTTCCCTATTTTTAATTAGGGAAATCCCTTATTCTGGCTAAATTATTGAAGGGAGTTGTTCCGGCGGACTAATTCACATCTTTGCCGGCGACACCGTTGACGGTCAGATTGATGTCGGGGCAGCCGTCCACCGCTGGCAGTATGTTGTGGGCGATGACATATTTGACGTGACCGTCGGCGAAGACGTAGTTACGCGCGCCCCACCAGCAGTCGGCGCCAGGGGTGGTCGGGCCGGTCATCGTGCCCCACCAGCCGGTCAGCGGCGGGTCATGGTTGGTATACCACTCGCCGACCAGCGCCTTTTGAGCGGGATATTGAACATCGGCCTGGGATTGGGTTTGGCGGGGAATGCCGACTCCGGCCGCCCCCCAGAGATCGCCGATATTCATTTGATTGACGATTGACGGAGCGTGGTAGAAGGCGGCGGAGTAACCGTAGGAGGTGCCGTTATAGATGTTGGCCGAGATAGTGTCGCTGGGGCAGAGGAGGATGGCCGGGATGCCGGAGGAGGCGGCATAGGGATCGCCCGAGCCGGTATTCTGCCGCTGACCGATTGCCAGATAGGGCATGATGGGCCAGCGCCAGCGCTCGCCGACCCAGAGAAAGGGGTCGTTGGTATTCGGATAGCCCTCGTCGTAGTCCTGAGTGTACATCTCAAAGGCCAACCCGATCTGCTTCAAGTTGCTCTGGCAGGTTGCCTTGCGCGCCATCTCCTCGGCTTGAGAAAAGACGGGGAAGATGATTGCGGCAAGTATTGCTATTATAGCTATAACAACGAGGAGTTCAATTAAGGTGAATGCGCGGCGTATATCCTTTTCAGCGATGTTGATTGAATTCACAAATCGCATTCCTTCCAATCAAATCCAGATAACATCAAGGGGCTCAACATGATGCCGGTTGCCCATCGTAAAAGTAGTCTGATTGGATTAGTATACTTTAATTGACCGCCGTGGTCAAGCCGGGCTTCCCTCACGAAACTGAACTCTCTCCAGTGAGTAGTGGGTTTTGGATTGCATGCCGAAAGAAGGTATCATTTTAGGGCGGCGTTATTCTTTAAATCTTGCTTTAGGAGATGTATATGACTCCTCGCGATCTGGTGCTGAAGGCGCTTGATTTTGAAGAGACGAAACGAGTTCCACGCGATATGGGGGCGATGCGTTCAACCGGAATCAGCGCCTTCGCCTACCCGAAATTGGTCGAAGCGCTGGGCCTGCCTCCCCGTCTCCCGCGCGTCCATGATACTGGGCAGATGCTGGCCTTGCCCGATAAGGATGTGCTGGATGCGCTGGGCTGCGATGTCGTCACCATTGATGGCGGCGTTACCAACGCATTTGAGGAGTCGGAAAAATGGCACGATTACGATTTCGGCGGCCGGCTAGCGGCCCGCGTCATTGATCCAGCCGCCTTCGAGACGCTGGAGGACGGCACCATCCTCCAGTGGAAAAGCCATCGGATGCCCCCCACCTCCTGCGTATTCAATGCCGATCACAGCGGCCAGCCGATTCTCGACTGGAATCAACCGCTCCCGCTGCTCGATCTGAAAAAATATGAAAAGGAGCTGGCAAGCCGTGAAATTACCGATGAACAGGTGAAGCGTACCGCCGCTTTAGCGCGCCGGGTTCGCATCTCCACCGATCGCGCCGTCTTTTTCACCGATTACTGCGGCTCTGGCCTTGGCATCTCCGGTTATTGTGGAATCGGCATCTTTCCCGTCATCTGTATGCTGGAGCCGGAATTCGTGAAGGATTATCACGAGCTGACCATCTCTCATGTCATTCACAACGTTCAGACTCTGCTGCCGGAGGTACGGGGCTCCGTGGACATCATTATGACTACCGCCGATGATTGGGGCACTCAGAAATCGCTGATTGCCTCACCGGAGACCTACCGCGACCTTTTCCTGCCCTACTACAAACGGCTTAACGACGAGATTCACCGATTGCTGCCCGGCATCAAGATTTTCATGCACAACTGCGGCGCCATTTACGATTTGTTGGACTTGGTGATCGAGAGCGGCTTCGACATCGTAAATCCGGTGCAATGGCCGGCCGGCGGCCACTCTTACACCGAGTGGAAGGACCGCGTACGGGGACGAGCGAGTTTGTGGGGCGGCGGGTTGAATACCCAGCATACCCTCTCGCTGGGCACGATTGAGGATGTCGAGCGGGAGGTGAAAGAGGTGGTGAGATACTGCCGTCAGAACGGCGGATATGTCTTCAATAACATCCACAACCTTTTGGCCGAGACCCCGCCTGAAAAGATCATCGCGATGTATCGCGCGGCGGATTAATGCGACGAAATGGTGACGTAATGGCGGGGATGACGGGACTTGAACCCGCGACCTCCTGCGTGACAGGCAGGCGCTCTAACCGGACTGAGCTACACCCCCACACCACCTAAAACCGAACGGGAATTATAAGTGTGCCATAATCCCGGCCCACCTGTCAAGTGAGCGTCCAGCCAAAGAAAGAGTTCAGTTTTGTGGGAGTAGGCCTAATGCACTCCCAAGCCCCCCCTTCTTCTCCCAGGCCAGGATGGGGTACGAGTCAATCAATGGAAGAAACAAGGGTAAATATTAGAGTACACCCGTCAACCCCCATCCCGTCCTTCCCCCTAGGATGGGGAAGGAGCACGGAACGGTTGCGAGGAGGAGGGCAGGGGAAGGAGATTGCTTCGCTTCGCTCGCAATGACTCCCTCCCCCGCAACGGGGGAGGGAGTTGATTATTGCTATAGGGGTAAAGCCTGCTATCTAAATTACCCAGAGAACTGAACTGTTACTCCAGTCAATGATGCCGTTCGGTTCAATGCCATCCGGCAGCTAGGCCATCTTGATCAGCGCGCTCATATTTTCATCAAACATCCCCATATTAGTTAAAGCCGAAACGCAGCAATGGAAGATCGGATTTTTACCGGAGATGGGAGAGGTTTTTGACAGGGAATAGCGGATACAAGCGCGTCCGATGCTGCCCTCCGCTCCCAGCTTGCGCTGGAGATCAGGGTTGGCTCTCATCGCACCGGCTCCCTGCGCGTAGGTCTTCATGGCGGTCATCCCAATCCCGGCTTTGTGCGCGCGAGCAAACACCTCCGTGATTTCGGGCGTGGTGGATGCGCTAAACCAGACCTGCATGCTGTCTATGAGGCCGGAGTCGATTTCCGCCTGGATAATGTCGGGGTAAGCCGGATAGTTGGAATCGCCGGGCGTGGCGTGTTGGGAGACCCCGAAGAAACGAACTTTGCGTTCCCGCTTCAATCGCTTAAACGCCCGGTAGGTGCCGGTCTGATGCTTAAAGGCATCCACGCTGCGCCAGCCGAAATGGGCGCGGAAAATGTCGTAGTAGCCCAAACCGTTGCGCTGCAGTGAACCGACGACTTGGTTGTATGCCTCATCTTCGTTGTCGGGATTGTTGGGCGTCGAATCAACCGTGATATCGGTGTAATAGGCTTCGCGGGGTATCTTCCGGAACTCCGGCGGCAGGGAGTTCCAGTAGCCGGCTTTGTGCACGAAGTTCGCCCCCACCGCCAAGCCAGGCCCGTACAGCGCCGGGTTCCAATCGGATGAAATCAGGATCCGGCTGACCTTCATATTTCCCATCCGCTCGCCGAGCTTCATTTTAGGCAGCTTTCCGATTCGCGCCGTGATCACTTCCGCCGCCTCCGCCATCTGGGACGGTGTCAGCGCCCCTAAGCCGGCGGCCGCAATGCCCCCGCCTGCCGCCAGAGTCGTCAATAAGCGCACAAACTCGCGACGAGATAGCGGCTTTTGAGGTGAGGCTTCTTGCCCACTGTAAGCGATTCGATCGTCTGTGTTCATCGTTGTTCCTTCCTAGTGTGTTTTGTTCGACTTTTTATCTACTCTGCTTTTCATTGGATATTCATGATGGAGGAGCCAGTCAACCGCCCTCTCCGCCGTATCCGTGTACTCACACGTTCCAAGCAACTGATCCAACCTCCGCAATAGCGACAGGGGTGCAGCGGCGCACATTTCATCCCCTTCCGGCTCTCCCGATTCGGCACGTAGATAAACCGGCCAGCACCCCTCCGATCGCTGCCAAGATTTAAGCCGGTGCGCCACATGCTGCGCGCGCCCCAGCCAGGGACCGCCATCCACCGCCCAGAGCAGCGCCAGCGCCTCCATGGCCTCTGACGCGGTGCGTATAGAGATACGTTTGCCATCCGGCTCCAGCGGCAACCCCTCCCCATTCCAGCCTACCGGAGCCAGTCGTTCCACGATAATGGCCGCCGCCTCCTGCGCTCTTTTCATTAAGACGGCCTTCTTCTCGGCCGAATCGGTGATCGCCAACTCATAGAGCAGAGCGCGGATGAACTCAGGCAAATGCCGGTAATCGGTTCTCCCTTCACCGGGCAATGGTTTTATATTGGTCAAGTGGCTGAACCCGCCCGACACCTTGTGCGATCTCCCTCTACTCCTCGCCCTCTTGCTGTTTACGCTGCTCAATTTCCTGGGCCAAGGCGGCATACTCGCGATTTTTGCCGCGATCTTTCGTCTTCGCCCAATCGCCCCGGTAGAAGCCGTACCACCACTTCTCTTTAGGTGGATTGTAGCTGCGATCCTCTTGAAAAGTGTAGACCACGATCGCGTGATTTGGCAACACCGGGCACTGATACTCACAATTTCCGCAACCGGTGCAGAGTTTTTCATCAACGGTTGGAACGCGCTTGGTGCGCCCCTTGTTGCCGGGTGCCGTAATTGGCAGTGTGGGGTCCTTGGGCAAGCTGTCATCCCACACGTCTCGGAATAGAACGGCCGAATAGGGGCAGACCTCCGCGCAGACGATGCATTCGCGTCCGCCGTTCCAGGCGATGCAGGTATTGTGATCCACGTTTGCCAAGCCGATTTTGATCTTGTAACGTTTGTCCTGCCAAGTGAAAGGTTGGATGGCGTGAGTGGGGCAGACATCGCCGCAAGAGGTGCATTTTTCGGCACAGGGCCCGATGCTGGGCACCACGATGGGTGTCCAGATGCCCTGCAAACCCGTCTCCAGAAAGGCGGGTTGCAGGCAATTGGTGGGGCAAACCTTCATGCATTCAGCACAGCGGGTGCAAGCGGCCAAAAATTCCGGCTCCGGCAGCGCGCCGGGAGGCCGGATCGCCCGGTTATTGTGGGTATATCGCCGCATCCGGCCCGCATACTCCTCTGCACTGCCCTTCACCAGCGTTCCCCAGATCAAGCCGGCGCCGATGGAGGCCAGCACCCGCCGCCGACCCAGGTCAATCCCGGTTTGCGGCTCGGGACGGGGTGCGGTATTGGGTTTCGCCAAGCCCAACCTCTCCTTCAGGAAAGCTGGCACCTTCGCTTGAATTTGGATGACATCGGGCGGACAGATGGTCTCACATCGGAAGCATTGAATGCATTCGCTGATGGAGTGTTTGGCCTCTTCGGTAGCCCGCTTGTCCAAATTGTCGTAAGAACCCATTCGGCTTTGGATCTCGCACTTTTTGCAGTGGATGCAGCCATCCATCTTGATGGTGTGACGCAGCCATGAGACGCGGGAAATCAGGGCTAGCAAGCCGCCGTACGGGCAGAGGTTTCGGCACCAAAACCGCTCCTGATAGGCCGATAAGGCAATGATGCCGACAAACATCAGTAGTAGCGGCACATTGTTGTAGAAAACCACATGCTGCATTCGCCAGGTTGCGATATTCCACTGGAAATGATTGTAGAGCAAGGAGGCAACACCCAGCTTATCCATCGCGTCCAGCGATCCGTTCCACACGTAAGCGATCGGAGCATAGATGCAGATGGTGAAGGTGCGGGTGATTAAGCTGAGTGGATCGCCGAAGAAAAACAGGTCAATTCCAAATGCGGCGGCGCCCAGCCCGATCAGCAGGTAGAGGTATTTCCAGTTGCGGAAGCGACGCGTCTCCGACCGCTTCTTATTGTAAAACAGCCGCCCTTTTCGGTATAAGAGCCGATCGCTGATATCAATTGCGGTTCCCAGCGGACAAATCCATCCGCAAAAGATGCGCCCTCCCCACAGCGTCAGCAATAGGATAAACAGTCCCGGCCCGATCGCATAGACCGACAGATGGTGGCTCTCGATCCAATGCGCCAGCGTGGGCAAAAAATCCAGCATCATAAAGAGGTCTTTGGGAATGCCCCAAGCACCTTCCGCATTGACCGTTGTCATAAAAAAGAACAGCGCAAAAAGCGAAAAGGTGGTGATCTGCACCGCCCGGCGGATGGAGACGATGCGGTGGGAGGCCGGGTTGCCGGGCCGTTCCTTCATGCGCCGTTTCTCTTCGGAGCTGAATGACCGGGATATGGCTCCTATATCTTGGTCTCGTATTAATTTCGGTTCAACTGCCATGATCAGCAGCTCCTTCCCTCGACTTGCTCGTTGTCGCCATAAAAGTAGCGATCTATGGTGGAGGGGAGCTCTTTACTGATCCCTATTGCGCAACGAGGTCTATCCAATAACAATGATGTCACCGGAACGTCAACTTTTATGTCGCCATTGCACCGGCCAGCTCCTTAATCTTCAAGCCGGTGTAATCAATCTGGCCAACCCCCAAATCGTTGCCAAGCACCAGGTGAGGAACCATGTCGGGCGTGATTCCTTTGACGGTCAGAAATTGGCAGCAGTAGGAATCCACCGCAACCGGATCAACTCCCACCACGACCTTATTCGGAACCGTCACCACGCCCGGCCCCTTAGGCCCTCGGGTCTGAAGCACCCGCGTCGCATCCGCCACGATGAGGGTCGGCTTCACCGCGCAGTTCAGCTCCGCGATACATTGCTGAAGGCCGTAGCGGTGGTAATCCTTGCGATTCCAGATATTGCCCATCAGCTTTTTCATCGAGATGGTGATGACGGCCGCCTCATGATCCTTGACCACCGGCATGCAGATGAAGCTATCCGCATTCATCAGCTCGAACGGGATTTTCTGCATAATATGATCGTATTTGTGTCGGGAATCGTAAGGCTGGTTGGTGATGGTCATCTTGGGGACGAAGGATGGAATGTTGATATCTTTGTATAGCGATGGATCGGTTGGCGATAAGAGGGTAGCGATCGTCCCATGAACCGCTTGCTCCGCACCGCAAATATTAAAGGCGAGGCGCCAATCGTCTAATCCGTAATCAATACAGGTGATTTTACCGGCGCCGGCGCGCTGGCAGAGCTTCACCACTGCTCGAATGACCGCCGGATGGGTGGTGGCCGCTTGATCGGGCGTTCGCATCCATCCGATATTCGGGCTCAAGACGACGTGATCGCCCTTGTGCACGAAATGCTCGATCCCGCCAAACACCTCAATCGCCCGCTCAGTGATCTTTTCATAATCGGAAGGGCCGGAACCCTCTGCGATCACCATATCCAAACCCGCCGGCTTGCTGCTCCGACGGGCTTTTGGCTTGCCGTAGGTGACGCTACTGACAAAGGTCAATCCGTAAAGTCCGCCGAGAAGGGCGGAGCCGGCTGCTATTTCAAGGAACTTTCGCCGTGAAACACGATGTTTATCCTCTGACATTGCAATAACACCTCAATGATCCCATTTATGCTTATGGAATGCGGGCCATCGCCTCTTTTACCAAGTGCTCGGCCGCGATTTGGGTGCCGGCGCGCAATGCTCCCACCAAATATCGCCCTTTATAGGCGATAACCACATCATGGGCAAAGCGATCGAGCACGAAAAATCCGGCCTGCCCGATTCCTTTCAGCGGAACTATACGGCCGTTGTTCCGCTCGTAGGCTAAGTAATCTAAATAGGCTGAGCGGGCGGCTGATAGCGAGGGATACTCCGCCACAAATAAGCTGGCGAAAAGCCCAGCCGAGGGGTAACGTGCGGTTACTGCATTTCGTACGAACGAATGCCCCGCCACATTTTCACGAATATACTGCTGAGATCCCGGCTTTGCACCGGCTGGCAGTGTGCGTAACAGGGTGGGAGGCTCAATCGTTCCCGGCAGCCGCGCCGCCATTTTTTTTGCGAATAGCAGCATTGCGTGCAAAAACTCAGGGGTTTGAGCGGTTGCGGCCAATCGGACTAAATATCGGCCCTTCCACATACTAATGCCGGTCCCCCCCGCGGTTTTACAGGCTTCCACTCCCACATTGATGGGCTGTGCCCCCAGGCGGTCCTGGCTGAACAAACCAAACGCATTCAGTGGGTTCTCCATATCATAGATATCCACCGTAATGGATTGACTGCCACGACCGTGCGGTACATAGCGAGCATCCGTCGCCGATAGAAAGGTGTATTGCTTGACCGCATCCGCCTCGCCGTCAATCAAGTTATATAGCGTCCGTGAATTGTAGACCTTGGGTAACCCCATTCGCACCCAGCCGGGAACCGTATTGGTTACCGGCAAAAGCGAGGCCGGAGATAGCGCCGCTGCTGGCATGGTGATTAAAAGTAATCCGGCTGCTGTAAGCACATGGTTTAAATACCGATACGGCATTCTTACGCATCCCTTTCGTTATGGTGATGTCGGTTGATTCCGGTATGGCGTTGTGACACTTAATCCACAATGGTCGCCTTATATGGGTGAAGATGATGCGCTCATTTTAACTACTGACGTTTTCAAGACTGAATGGTTCAAGGCAATCAGTATCGTTTAGCCAGAATAAGCATTATACTCGAACTGTTGCAATACTGGAATCGAAAATTGGAAATGGATCAGCGGAGAAATCGTATCTCGCTGAGTTTAGGCAGTGGGAAAGCCCATATCCTCCAGTGAATGAGCATCCAGCACTTTATCGGCCAAAGAATCTAAATCAGCCGGATTTTCGATTCGCTCAATCCGAGCAATCATCTCATCTGTCAACTCACCGAACCGGTGACGCAGTTGACGCAATAAGGTCTCCCGCTTGCCCTGCAATACGCCCTCAACCTTCCCTTCCTGCCGTCCTTCCTGCCGGCCCAGCTTCCGGCCCTTCCGAATGGCACGCTCCTCAAAGATCGTGACGTACTCCCCCGGATCCAGCACCTTTGAACTCTTGGCCATCTTCCTTACCTCCTCCTCCTCCGACTCGCTGAGCTCCAAATATCGCTCCACCACATCCAATAACAAATGCTTGCGCGCCTCATCAACCGGCGACCTCGGGAAAGAACAGCTCCATGAACTCGGCGAAGAACTGCCATAGTATCGTCTTCCAAATCTGATCGTGTCTCAACGATTATCCTCCAGCAGTTATGACGATCAGCGACTTACATTCACATTTTACCCTGTCCAGTCAGACAACTTTGTGATTGGGGGTGGGTGGAGATGAATGGTGCGTCCGGTTCGAGCTGAGCGGTAAGCGGCCGATACCACTTCGGTGACCCAAGCCCCATGCTCGCCCAAGGAGCAAACTTCAGTCTTTTCCAGCATAGCCGAGATCAAATTGCAGATCGGACCTTCCACCGGAGTTAGTCCCGCTTCGGTGACAACTTCATCCTCAACATGAGGGCGGTGGAGCGTGGTTTCAAAATCGAAATCATCTACCGTGATAACACCGGACGTGCCGTTAAAGGTATTACGCACCCGGCGGTTGGGATAGGCGCTATCCCCGATGCATGTGATGACGACAAACAATCCATCCCCAAGATCAATAGACAGCACGCTCCGTCGGTCGCTGGGGAATTGATCCATTTGAGCGTTGACGGCCAGCGGCTTTCTGCCGGTGATCCAGAGCACTTCCGAGATTAAATGGGAGCCGCCGTCAATCAGATATCCTCCGCCGCACATTTCAGGATCTCCCCGAAACAGCGTGGGCGGCACGACACCGGGTAGATTTTCCGGCATGGGTGCGCGGGAAAACACGAAATCGGCATTCCCCGACCACTCGATTGAGATGCTCTCCAGCTTTCCAATCAAATTATTGCGGATTGCATCCCTGATATAATGGCAGTGTGCCCAGTAGGGGGGATTCAAGGCGACCGCCAGCACCCTTTTCTTCCGATGGGCCAGCCGTACCAACTTCCACGCCTCTGCTGGAACCACCGTCATCGGCTTTTCCAGCAGCACGTGAAGATTCCTCTCCAATGCAGCTCTAGCCGGCTCGTAGTGCATCGAATGGGGCGTTGCGATCACCACTGCATCCAGCGCAACCGTGTCGAGCATCTCCTGCCAATCGGTAAAACCATTTTTCACCCCAAAGTGAGCCGTTAATCGCTCAAGGGGCGCCCGATCGCGCCGGCAAAGCGCGACAAGCTCCGCTTGAGGATGTTTCATGATGTCGGGAATGTGGCGGCGGGAAGCGAACCAGCCGGCGCCTATCACCCCAAAGCGGATTTTCTGACCCTCTCCATACGACTGCTTGGTATCCATTGAATCGGCTTTCATCCTATTGCTCCAACCGGTACTTTGGGCTCATTGCCAAAGAGAAGTCAACTCACTGCTCATTTTCCTTAAAAGATGAATTCTTTGGCAATGTTACCGTAAAAGTAGAGCCATGATTAAATTCGCTCACCACCGACACTGAGCCGCCATGTGCCTCCACTATATGTTTTACGATTGAAAGACCTAGACCTGTGCCGCCGGTACGCCGGGATCGTGCCTTATCCACGCGGTAAAAGCGCTCAAATATGCGAGGTAAATCCTTCTGAGCGATTCCAATTCCGGTATCTCGAACGAGAAGCGTCACCGAATCGCTCTGTTCCTGCACCGTTACCAACACCGATCCACCGGGCAGCGTATAGTTGATTGCGTTATCCACCAGATTGACCACCACCTGCTCGATCTGATCGGGGTCGCCCTCCAACCATGAATCGGGTGAATCGCTCATCTGGATATTGATATGAGCGGCTTCGGCTTGCGAGCGGACTCGCTCTACCACATCACGCACGATCTGGACCAGTGAAACCGATCGCCGCTCCGGTGTTCCAATCTCGGCTTTTGAGAGAATGAGCAGGTCGTCCGAGATGCGAGTCAGGCGATCCACCTCCTGGATGATGTTTTCAAGGAAACGGTTGGCCACTTCGGCATCCTCTTTCGCACCATCCTGCAAGGTCTCAGTCATCGCGCGGATGGTGGCCAGCGGCGTGCGCAGCTCGTGCGACACATTGGCTACAAAGTCACGGCGCACCGTTTCCAGGCGTCGTAACTCGGTGAGGTCGTTAATCAGCATCAAGATTTCGCCTGACGCTCCCTCTCCCGGCAATAAGGGTACCGCTACCACATCCATGATTCGCGGTTGCGCGTCACCAAATGTGATCGCCTCGTGGACGGGCGCTCGGAGCTCTGCCACCCGGCGGATGATTTCCAATAGGTCATAAGGGATATCCAGATGCACCAGCGGCCTACCTATAATGCTATCAGCCCCTTTGCCCAACAGGATGGTGGCCTTGTGGTTTGCTTTTCTAACCACTTCCGAACTCAACGTCAATACGCCAACCGGCAGTCGGTCCGTTAGCTGGGAGTATTCGCCCTCCAGCGCACGTAATGCATTACGGCAGCGATCCAACGATTGCTGAAGCTCGCCGTTTGCCGCTTCCAAACTCGCATAGCGCCAGCTCAAGCGGCGCCACCTCCAGCTAAACCAAAGGCCGGCCGCCACAATTACTGCCGCAGATGCCGCCCATCCAATCGTCATCGGAGTCACCTAATACTCCTAAATTGTTCTTCATTCGTCATGGATAGATCACCAACCGCTGAACTTGTAGCCGATGCCCCGAACGGTCCTGATAAATTTTGGTGAGGATGCATCCGCTTCAATCTTCGACCTTAACCACCGAATATGGACATCCACCGTCCGGTGGTCCACATAGGTATCGGATCCCCACACCCGATCCAGCAGCGTATCCCTTGAAAAAACCTGATCCGGATGTGATGCCAGAAATCGGAGCAGGTCAAACTCTTTAGGCGATAGGGAGACCGCGTGTCCATCAAGGCTGACCTCTCGACGAGCGGGATCAATGACCAGCGGGCCGGCAATAATCGGCATCTCGGTTGGCTTGTCAGGCTCCCGGTACGATCGCCTCAACACCGATTTCACCCTCGCGATCAGCTCACGCATGCTGAAGGGCTTTGGCAAGTAGTCATCGGCTCCCAGCTCCAGTCCAACCACCCGATCGGTCTCCTCCGTTTTGGCGGTCAACATAATGATCGGGATGTCGTCGGTGCGGCGAATGAAGCGGCAGATATCGAAGCCGCTTGAGGTGGGGAGCATCACATCCAGCAAAATGAGGTCGGGCCGATCCTGGCGATAGAGATCAAGACAGCTCCCGCCGTCATACGCGCAGGTTACCAGATAACCCTCTTTTTCTAAATTGTAGGTAACGGCATCAACGATCGGTTTCTCATCGTCAACCACCATTATTTTCATGTTGTCAGTACCCTCTGCTCCGTCTTAATCTCCCATCACCGCGATACTCAATATTTTTGAGATTTTTCCTGCGTGAAGCGAATTCAGCCGGTGGACATGGCCGCTCTTATCACCAGTTTACCCCACGACCTCTCAATCCAACTTTTTCAGAACTTCACCGCTAAACTTCTGAGGTAGACTTTTATTCGGAGAAATGATCGCGCGCATCAATGGAGGTATTGATTGCCGGAGCCGATCGTTCAAGTTATTGAACTGAGTAAAACCTATCGAAACGGCGACATCGAGGTTAAAGCGCTGCAAAAGGTCACGCTTACGGTTGAGGCGGGAGAGTTTATCGCGGTGATGGGTCCCTCCGGCTCCGGTAAATCCACCTTTCTGAACTTAATCGGCTGCCTCGATCGGCCATCGAGCGGCTCGTACCGGCTGAATGGCGAGGAGGTCTCCCAATTGAATGATAATCAGCTTGCCGAAATCCGAAGCCGACAGATCGGTTTCGTCTTTCAGACCTTTAACCTGCTGCCCCGCGCCACCGCCCTGCAAAACGTGGCGCTGCCCCTGATCTATCGCCGTGACGGCCGCCAACTGGATCGAGCGCTGGAGATACTGACGATGGTTGGACTGAGTGACAAGGCAAATTTCAAGCCCAATCAGCTTTCGGGCGGGCAACAGCAGCGAACCGCCATCGCCCGCGCCCTAGTGAATGAGCCATCCCTCATTCTGGCGGATGAGCCGACCGGCAACCTCGATACAAAGGCGGGGGAGGAGGTAATGGTCATCCTTCAAGATCTCCATCGTCGCGGTAAGACCATCATCCTCGTAACCCACGAAGAGACCATCGCCGAGCATGCGAGCCGCATGGTGCGATTCCGGGACGGGCGCATCGTCAGTGATCAACCGATCATCAGCCCACTATCGGCTATAGAAATTCTGGTAAAATTGCCAGTGGAAGCGGATCCCGCCGGTTAGGTAGTTGTTGAAAAATGCGGTGGGTTTCAACGAGTTGCTCAACCATTTCTTAGCGCTTCCCGGAAACCAGATGCTCACTGAAAAACCGGGAAATCTGGTTGCAGGCGGCCGGATATTGGGTAAGGATATCGGTCCCGTGCCGGCTGCCATCATAGAGGAGCATCTCATGAGGACCTTTCGCCAATTGATTGATGAGCTGGGGACCTCCTTCCGGGATGGGATCATCCTTCGATGAGAGGATCAGCATCGGCCCCTTATATTCAGCCGCCGCGCTTCGTACCGTGAGGCCGTGGTAGTCGGTGCCGGGCGAGAGAAGCACCACCGCCGGTATGTTCTTGGTTCGTGCCGCATAACGAAGCGCATTATTAGCTCCATAGCTCGCCCCGCACAACCCAATCCGCCCCGCTTTGATGTGGACATGATCTTCCAGATAGCGGATCGCGCCGGCAATATCCGGCTCAGTGTTCCATGGCGCACTCAGGCCATTTTCGGGCCCAATCGAACGTCCCGCTCCCCGCTGATCAATCGCCAGCACCGTAATGCCGGCACGTTTGAGCAATGGAATTAAGGGGTCCCAGTCGGATGCGGCACCGTTTCGCTGATGGAGCAGCACCACCGCACCGCCCTTTGAGGATCCGACTTTGTAGAGGTCTCCATATATTTTCCAGTTATCCTGGTCGCGATAGGTGACCTGCTGCCGGCCCGCTACCGCATGCGACTTCGAGGCGCAACCGGTTGCCAGCAAGGTCGTCATCAAGCCGGTCATCACCCACATAAAAAAATGATTCTTCATCTCTTCCATCAACTACGCTACATTCAACTGAACTTATTAACAGGGACATAATATACATGTTCCCATCTCACGCTGCATAATAAACTGCCGAATGTTTCAAGAAGTTGCGGATTACCTGCGGCTGTCTTTGCCGCTTCCGCCGATGGGTTATCAGGTTGCCTTGTAATTCGTTTTTGTCTCAGGGACGCTTCTTCCCGACCCTGTGTTTCTTTACGTCATCGTTTTTGTATTCGTCAGGGTTCACAATTCGGGACTGTAGCCTAGAAGTTGGTAAAGACGGATACGATCGGTACGCTCGGCAAGGAACGCTCTCACTTGCCTGTCTGTTCGGCAGACAAAGGCACGCAGACAGTCTTTTGCGGCGTAAAGCCCCATCTTTTAAGAAGTCGCCCCACATGCCGAGCCGTATACTGCACGCCGAACTGCTGCTCGATATATTCGCGCACCATATTCCGCGCCCAGAGGAAGCCCGGCGTATCCAACTGCTCAGGATAGCGATGAATAACTGCCTCAACCACCTGCGCCGTCTGCCACGGCTGCAGTCGCCCACCCCCTATTGGCCGTCCCCGTTTCCTGGACTTCAGCGCGCTTTCACCTCCTTTAGCATACGCTTGAAGCCAGTTGTGCAGTGCTTGTCTGGATACGCCAAATACCCTGGAGGCTTCGGTGGGACCCATACCTTCCTTTACCGCCTTTACTACTCGCAGGCGCAGCGTTTCCTGAGCCGATGCCGACAACGTTCTCATATCATTTTTATTCATACTACAATTATAACACTTTTGTATTATAATGTCAATTACTTGATGTCCATTTTAATAGTATTCAAATACGATGATACAGCTCAAAATTCTTTCAATGGCGAGGTTCGACATTGATCGCTATGAATATCCGAAATCCCATCGTGATTTAGGCCTCACCGCTCACCCGCCCCTCCCCACAATGATCACTCCGATGGTGATAACGGTGGCGCCGATCCAACGGACAAGGGTGACGTCTTCGTGGAGATAGTACTTTGCCAGGAAGGCGCCGGTGAGATAGCTGATCGCGGTCAGCGGCAACACGTAACTGAGGTCGGCCCAGGAGAGCGCAATCGAGTAGAGCACGAAGAAAACGGCCATCAAGAATATGCCGACCCATAAGTGTCCATTCGACGCGATGCGTGAAATCAATGGTAAGCTGAGCCGATCAATCGGCCCTACCTCCTTCATTGCTTTGCTCAGCAGCGCCTCCCCAAATGAGACGCAGCAGACTGCGATGAGGGTTATTACAATCACTCTCAATTGCAATGGCTCCTTATGTTCACGTCGAGAGGAGACAGGTGCAAACATCTCAACATGGTCCTCTTCGATGAGCGGTTCAGACCCGGATGCGCCTGGCCTCACGTCTCCCCGCCGTATTGCCGTTTCAAGTCTTCACCAAATATCAACACGATCCCTTTTCCCTCGATTTGGCGCCAACCAGGCAGCCCCGTGATTTTTTTAGCGATAAAAAACCGTTTGTTTTTTTCAGGCAATGCTTTGTTCGCATGCGATACGCTCAATTTCGGCCCAGTATCGGGTCAATTGGATGTTATTGGATTCGATCGCCTCCCTGACTTTATCGCTCAACAGGCTGTGCAGGTCAGTGTCCATACCATCCGCCCTATCGGACAGCTTGCGGGCGTGCTGAGTGCCTGGATGAAAGTATATCTCGGAGAGGCCGTCCTCCAGCTCCGGCAGCAGCTTTAGGATATAGGCCTCCCTCATGTTACCGGTGTTCCACATGCCGTAAGAGTGACTGGGGGAAATGAACTTACGACCTCGCAAGGCTCGGCGGCAGCGCCGATTGATAAAGGTAAATACGAAAGAGAGGGCTAGTTTCGCCCAGCGCAACTCCGGCGAGATACGGAAATTGACCCGGTAATCATCGTCAGGTATCCGAACACCTGGCACCTTATACTCCTCGCATCGAGCCAGCATATAGTCCCAGATCGCTGGATGGCTGTGAAAATGAAGATGGCCGTCCACGTGATCCCAGGGTAAACCGGTAGCGGCGAAAGCCCCAAACTGAGCGTCCAGCTCTTGATAAAGCTGCCGACGCACGGCGGGCTTCGCCGAATATCTCAACCACGTCACCGCGGGATGATTGGAGAGCTCGCGCCTCTGGTTGGCTAAAAGCGGAATCTCGGCCGGTTCAAGCACGGCGTGACCAACGACGGTAACCAGATGGAGACCCACCCCCAGCTCCGGTATCTCACGCGCCAGCTCGACTGCGTTAAATGCGGCCGGCTCCCCGATCATCAGGCTGGCGGTGGTGAGGATGCCTTCTCGGTTGGCGCGAACGACGGCGTGGTTGGCGGATTGCGACGAGCCAAAATCATCCGCGTTTACAATGAGTCTCTTCATGGGAGCAGATCGTTTCGGCCGCTTAAGTCACCGAGGCTTCGGCCTGACGTTTGCGGACCTCCAGCTTTCGCTCGTTCAAGTACTGGAAGAACTCCCGTCCCTCACGCAGCCGCCGCACCAGCATCTGGCGGTCGCCGATCATTTCGCGAACGATGCGCAGAATGGGCTTGGGACGAAAGTAAAATCGGCGGTACATACGCTCCACTGCATCCTCAATCTCGGCGGCGGAGAGGCTCGGATATTGAAGCGTGGAGGTTTGAATCCCCGATTCGGCGACCAGGATGTCGTTGGCGAACCAGCCGTTCAGCTTCGCCTGCTCGTAGAGCTCGGTGCCGGGGTAGGGCGCCGCGATGGATACCTGGATGGTATGGGGGTCCAACTCACAAGCGAAGCGAATCGTCTCCTCCACCGACTCTTTCGTCTCGATGGGCAGCCCGATGATGAAGGTGCCGTGCACCGTGATGCCCAGCTTTTTGCAGTTGGCCATAAACTCACGCGCCATCTCCAGCTTCAGGCCTTTTTTGATCCGGTTGAGTATCTCCTGATTGCCCGATTCAAAGCCGACCAGCAGCAGCCTCAACCCATTGTCACGCAGTTGCTTCAGGGTATCGTAATCCAGGTGCGCGCGCGCGTTGCAAGACCAGGTCAGTTTCAACCGCTTCATCTGTTTTGAAATCTCGATCGCTCGCTCTCGGTCAATGGTGAAGGTGTCATCGTCAAACATAAATTCGCGCACGTTAGGAAACAGCTCTTTGGCCATCTCCATCTCACGGCCGACCGCCGCCGGCGATTTATGGCGGTACTGGTGACCGCCGATCGTTTGCGGCCAAAGGCAAAAGGTGCACTTCGCCGGGCAGCCGCGTCCGGTGTAGAAAGAGACGTAGGGATGCAGCAGGTAGCCGATGAAGTACTTGGTGATGTCCAGATCGCGAGCATAGACCGGCAGCACGCTCGGCATCGAATCCCAGTCCTGGATCAACTCTCGATCCTCGGTGCGGCGGATGCGGCGATCATCATCTCGATAGCTCAGCCCCTTGATCGTATCCCAGGGTTTACCCTCCGCCATCTCGAGGCAGGTGTAATCGAACTCATGGCGGCAAACGAAATCAATGACGGGCGCCTGGCGCAGGGTCTGTTCGGGCAGCACCGCCACGTGCGCGCCGATAAACCCAATCTTCACGTCCGGGTTTTGCTCTTTAAGCGCCTCCGCGCAGCGAATGTCATTCTCCAATGAGGGGGTGCTGGTATGCATGATGACCAACTCATAGTCTTTGGCGATCCGGAGAACGTCGGGGACCGTCAATTCGTGCGGGGGCGCATCCACCAGCTTGCTGCCAGGCACGAGGGCGGCTGGCTGAGCGAGCCAAGTGGGGTACCAAAAGCTGGTTATTTCTCGCTTGGCCTGATATCGGGAGCCGGCGCCTCCGTCGAACCCTTCGAAGGCGGGCGGGCTAAGAAAAAGCGTCTTCAGCATTCGACCGTTGTCTCCTGATGGCCAGAGCGATCATTGAGCGGCTTGATATTGTGTCTGGCTAAAATTAGTATACCAGCCCGTGCGAGCGAGCGTCAATCGGGGGAATTCCCTCACCCGCGACACCGGGAAAACACCCGCTCGATAGATGTCTACGTGTTTTGCACCCCGGTGTAACCGAGATGACTGAGTTGACCGGTCAATTTAGGTAGGATGTCTCGATGAGGTTGCGGATAAGCCCGCCGCTTCGTCATTCCCGCATGGCTCCACTCCAGTGGAGTGGATGGCGGGAATCCACCACAATGAATTAAATGCACCGCTAGTCGCATCAACGTCATTCCCGCGAAAGCGGGAATCCACCACCCCTGCCTAGCGGCTTGACGGGTCGCTCATTTCGATCGGTAAAGATGGACTGGATTCCCGCTTTAGCGGGAATGACGAAAGAGCGGGCTTCAGTGGCTTTTTCAGCAACCACCCAAACCCTAAAGGTTTTTAAAACCTTTAGGGTTTCGCCCCAATGTGCATGGTGGACGACGACGACAAGCAGGAGCAGTGAGATTAGGAAAATTACGCTATAACATCGCCGGAGTAATACTACAATCCAGTTCCCCTGTTATTCAGCTTTACCGGTGCATTGACGGTCTTCGCGCCCGCCGGTGCCTTCGCATTAACGGCTGCCGGAGGTACGATCAACCAGCAGAAAGACCCAATTACCAAACAGAAGAGCAAGATGCTTTTCTTATGATTCAGCACAAGTTACGCCCCCCTTAAAAGGTGGAATTATCTCGTCCATTTTCATCCGTAGCCACGTAAACACGATTGTCAGGCGGCGGCTGCCTAAATCCACCCTACCGTGAACTTTCCCCCTAATTTGGTATAGGCTCAAGTACCCTCTATTTGATGGCGTAAAGGTAATTGTCATATGACCCCACGTAGACGGTGCCGTCCGAACCGATCGCCGGGGAGGAGACGATCCCATACCCAGTATTGAACTTCCACTTCAAGCTGCCGTTCGGGTTGAGGGCGTAGAGGTAATCGTCCATTGACCCCACGTAGATGGTGCCGTCCGAACTGATCGCCGGTGAGGAGGCGATCACATCCCCTGTTTTGAACTTCCACTTCAAGCTGCCGTCCGGGTTGAGGGCGTAGAGGTAATCGTCCATTGACCCCACGTAGATGGTGCCGTCCGAACTAGATCGG
>JAKBZR010000155.1 GCA_021842405.1 bacterium | reverse complement strand
TCAGATATTCGAGAAAATTCAGCAGATGGTGGATCGGGGCGGCATCGAGATATTGCTGCAAGGCGGCCTGAACCCCAAGCTGAAAATTGAGTGGTATGAAGAACTGTTCCATGCGATTAAAGAGCGTTTCGGAGCTTATGGTGTCATTTTGCACGCACTTTCGCCAGCCGAAATCATCTACATAGCCCATATTTCACGCTTGGATTTAGCGGATTGCATTCGACGATTAAAGGCGGCCGGATTGGACAGCATACCTGGCGGCGGGGCTGAGATACTCACCGATCGGGTGCGCAACGAAATTGCACCCTATAAGGACACCGCAGAGGAGTGGCTAAACTGCATGCGGGTCGCGCACCGAATCGGAATCCGTACCACCGTCACGATGATGTACGGGTCGGTGGACACGATCGAGGATCGGCTTGAGCATCTGTTCAAGGTGCGCGACCTTCAAGATGAAACGGCCGGATTTACCGCCTTCATCCCATGGTCATTTCAACCCGATGATACCGTTTTAGGAGGGCAAAGGGCCACCGCCTTTGATTACTTGCGAACGGTCGCCGTATCGCGTCTCGTTTTGGACAACATCCCCCATATTCAAGCCTCCTGGGTGACGCAAGGACCGAAGATCGCACAGGTTGCTTTGCGATACGGGGTGGATGATTTTGGGTCAACCATGATGGAAGAGAATGTGGTCTCCAGCGCCGGCTGCTCCTTTAAGATGCCGATTGAGGAGATCGAGCGGCTGATTCGCAACGCCGGCTTCACTCCCGTGCGCCGCACCACCCAGTACCAGCGCTTACCGAACGGTTCGCCCCTATTATCAGGTGCCGAACGATGAGTAGATGAGGAATCTTTCCTGGCGCGAAGAGACGATCTCTCTCCTCACCTATCCAATCGGAGATCCCAGCCCTTTTCCTGACTGGCGCCGCAAACAGCCATTTTCAACCTACCCCTATCCGAAATGGTGAACGACCTATTAACGTGAGGTTGCCTCGTATGCGTTTTCGGCGCAGTGGGCATTGAATTGAAAGTGAAGCGTTTCCAGCAGTTGGCTCATCACTAAGGGTGGCTCGGCGTAAAATTGCCTGCACTCTCCAGTCTCGGGATGGGTGAAAGCCAAACGATAAGCATGGAGCGCCTGGCCCGGCAGTCTGTCAATGAGCTCCATAACCTCAGTCGCCAAACCTTGACGGCGCTCGAATGCCGGCGCGCCATACGTCGGGTCTCCGACCAGCGGCAGGTGGAAGGACGACAGGTGAACCCGAATTTGATGGGTTCGTCCGGTTTCAAGCCGCGCCTCTAGCAGTGAAAATACGCCATTCGTACATAATTTTGTAAGGTGAGTGACGGCGGCTCGCCTGGGCCGGGTCGGATCTGTTGTGATTGTCATCCGTTCAGGATGACTGGGGTCCCGGCCGATCGGCGCGTCAACGGTTGCAGTGTGAAATTGCGGCTCACCCCACACGATTGCCAGGTATCGCCGCTCCACCTGATGCCGTCTTATCTGAGTCTGCAGCGAGTAAAAGGCGGATTGGGTCTTCGCCACCACCAGCAGTCCGGAGGTGTTCTTATCCAAACGGTGAACGATTCCAGGCCGCAGCGCATCGCCTCCCGCGTCGAAGTGAATGTGATCGAGCAGCGCGTTCACCAGCGTTCCACCGGTCGCGCCCGGCGCCGGATGAGTTACCATGCCGGCCGGCTTGTTCACCACCAATAGCTGCTCATCTTCATAGATGATGGGGACTTCAATTGCTTCCGGGCGGGCGTTTAAGGGAGGAGGCTGCAAAATTTGACCGATTATTCGATCACCGCTTGAAACCCGATAGGAAGGCTTTTTGGAGACGCCGTTTACGGTGATTGAACCCGCTTCTATCGAACGCTGAGCCTGTGTCCGGCTGCATCCGGTAATCGTCGAAAGAAGCGAATCCAGCCGCTTACCTTCCTCCCCGTCGCCGACCATGAAATCAGCCCGCAGCTCCAAATTACGCCGCCCTGATCCGGTTTATCTCCGTTTGAATCTTAACCAGCTTGGCGTATACGCCATCTTTTTCAACCAGTTCGTCGTGAGTGCCGCTCTCCACCAGCTTGCCGTTGTCAATCACAATCAGACGGTCCGCATTCCGCAGTGTGGAGAGCCGGTGCGCAATCGCGAAGGTGGTTCGGTTTTCGGTTAACCGAGCGATTGCCTGTTGAATTTGCCTCTCCGTTTCAGTATCCACCGATGCGGTCGCTTCATCCAATATCAAAATTCTCGGGTTATGCAAAATGGCCCGCGCAATGGAGATGCGCTGCCGCTCCCCGCCGGAAAGCCGCTGCCCCCGCTCGCCGACCCACGTGTCATAGCCATCGGGGAATTTCAGAATGAATTCATGGCAGTTGGCCGCTTTAGCCGCCTGCATAATCTCTTCCAGCGTTGCATCCGGCTTGGCGTAGGCGATATTTTCTCGGATCGTGCCTGGAAAAAGAAACGGATCCTGCAGCACAATACCAAGCTGCGATCGTAAATCCTCTGATCGAATCTTGCGAATATCAACCCCGTCAATCTCAATGGAGCCCTCGTTCACATCATAAAAACGAGCGAGCAGGTTGATAACTGTGGACTTGCCGGCGCCGCTATGGCCGACCAGCCCCACCATTTCACCCGCTTTCACTTCCAGTGAAAAGTCCTCGATGACCCGCTTGCTGTTATCGTATCCGAACGAGACTTTATTAAACTCGACATCGCCTTCGATACGTAGCATGGGTACCGGTTCATTCGCCTCCTTGACCTCCGGCTCGGTATCCAACACCTCAAACACCCTTTCCGCCGCGGTGAGCGAGCGGGTCGTCCAATCAAGCGCACGGCTCATCACTTGCAGCGGTGCATAGAACTGCCACAGATACTGATTAAACAGCATCAGGGTGCCCAGCGTCATTACACCGGCGAGCTCCTGCAGCCCGCCTTGATACCAGATGATCAATGACCCCAGACTCATCAGCAGGCCGAGCATCGGGCCGTAATAAGACCACATCGATTCGGCGCTGAAATTGGCCTCAAACAGGGATTGATTCCGCCAGTTGAAGTGGCTGATCTCCCGCCTTTCCTGCGCGAACGCCTTAACCACCCGCATTCCGTACAGCGTACTGGCCAGCGTGGAATTCATCTTAGACCAGCGATGCCAAACGTGGTGCCATCGCCGCCGCATTCGCGGCCAAAACCAGCGGGTAAGCACAACGATGAACGGCGCCGGAATCAGTACCAGCGCGGCAAGACGCCAATTCATCGCAAACAAGATGATACCGATGCCGAACAACTGTAAGATATTGGTAATTCCCCATGGGATGCCGTCAACCAGAAAATCCTGCAAATTGTTGGTATCGTTGGTTATACGAGACATCACCGCGCCCGTGTTGCGCTTGTCGTAATACCCTAGCGACAGCCACTGCAACCGCTCATACAGTTTGGCGCGCACATCAAGCAGAACCCGGCCACCCAGCCAGGCATTGAGGCGGCTGCGCCAAATTGAAATGACTGACCCCAAAACTCGGCTTAACGCCAAAAACATAATGAACATCAATAGTAGCCGTACCCGGTATGGATCAATGTGACCGGCTACCAATGTGTGCCCATGCATTGAAGTCAGGACGCGATCAATGATGAGCTTCGTGATGAAGGCCGGTACCAGATCGGTGAAGGTGGAGGTAATCATCAGCACGGCCGACAGGAAGAGGATCAATTTGTAGGGCGCCATAAAGCGGAACAGCCGTGAAATAACCTGCCCCTTATTCAGACAGGCTGGACAGACTTGGGTGAAATCGGGAAGCATGCGGTTGCACTTTGGGCATCGCTGCCGCTCTTCGACAACCTCATCGGTAATTTCTTCCTCTTTGGAGAGTTTATTAATCTGGCGAGCGGCCGCATTCGCCTTCGCGATCAGATTGTGCGAATACCGCACCAACTGCACCGTCTTATCGCTCAACTCCAGCTCCAGCACTCCATTACCGACCTGCATGGAAGCATGGGCCGTCTTGACGCTATTCAGTGGAATATCTTCCCGGATATCCGCCTCCGATTTTCCGTTTTGCTTGAGCACCCATATCCGATCACTGGAAACAACCAGCCACTCCTCACCGAATTGTCCATCCATCGAAATATCGGTGGGGAAGGCAATACGGAGTTCATCACTGTTGGCTAATCGGTGAAGGGTATTTTCAATCGGAGCGGGCAGAGGCTCAACGAGCGGCATTCCGACCTCCTTCAAAGATACCAGAGGAAAAACGCAATGGGATTAAGGTTATAATGCCTTTGGTCGAATTGAAACGCGATCACTCTTTCTGTATTTCAACACCATGATCCGTTATACATTCCGAATTATCTTAGTATACCCGTTGTTGCTGAGATTGGTATTTGATTTCAGAAGGAAGAAAGAGTTCAGTTCTACGGGAATGATTTTCGTTCGACCCCCACCCTAACCCTCCCCCGTAAACGGGGGAGGGGATCCGGACTGGGTCTTGACGATTACTACGTCGCACCACATCCTTGCCTTCCACCTTAATCTTGTCCTACTCTCTTCCTCCTCGCAACCGTTCCGTGCTCCTTCCCCCTCCTAGGGGGAAGGGCTACCTCTGAGCCGCGAGCGTGAGCGAGCGTACACACTGACTGTTTATGCCTAACGATAATCCCATTCTCGTTCTCCACGTCATCACCCGACTAGTTAACGGGGGCGCGCAGCAGAACACGATCGCCAACGTGCTAATGCTATACCGCTCCACTCGCTCACGCTCGCGGCTCTGACTGTGGGTTAAAT
>JAKBZR010000063.1 GCA_021842405.1 bacterium | reverse complement strand
AACGCGCAGGATATCGTCTGCCCAACCGAGGCGGATGCGGAGAGGGCCATCGAGATGCTGAGGGCAAAGCGAGCCGGGCGAGCGACATTTTTGCCTATGGATGCGCTGAAGCCGACGACCCGGCTGCCGGCCGATAACCTGAATCAATTGGAAGGGGCGGTTGGCATTGCCGCCGATTTAATTCAATTTCAATCCCAGTACCGCCCGGTGATGGAACTGTTGCTGGGGAGAGTGCTGATAGCTGCCGATTTAAAATCGGCCACCCGAATCCGACGCCAGTTGAATTACGGCAAGATCGTGACCTTAAAAGGGGAGGTGTTGCTCTCTTCCGGCAGCATTACCGGAGGCGAGGCCACCTCGAAAAGCCAACCGCTCATCGGGCGCAAAGGCGAGATGGACGACCTACGCCATAAAATTGGCGAGTTGGATTTAAAGGATAGTGAGAGCCTCCAGGAGTTGGGAAGTTTGCGGGAAGAGGCGGCGGGCGTTTTGGAGAGGCTGAAACAGCTTGAGCAGCAGTATCAGCAGCATAAAATCCGAAAAGAGCGGCTTGAGACCGAGTTGAAATCGGTAGACCGGGAGATAGGGGAGGGGACTCAAGCCCTCGCACAGCATAGTGAGCGCCTATCGCAAGTGCACCGGGAATACGATCAGATCGAGGCGGAGCTGGCTCAATTAACCGTAACCGACGACGCCGTTGCCGAACAAGGCGAACCGGATATAAGCGTTGCGACCGAGGTTCGCGCTCGCCTGCAAAAGGCGCAGGCAGAGCGAGACGCAAACCGGCGACTGGTGGAGGAGGCGTTGGTGCAGCTTGCCCGTTTTGAGGAGCAGATCGCCGGCCTGCAACGGGAGCTGGAAATAAATGAGCGACGGCAGCAAGAGATGAATACTACCGGTGAGCGCTATCGCGTAAAGGTCGAGGAGAATGAAGGGGTTTATACCGCAAGCCGCTGCCGGACCAATGATTTGCAAGCCCAAATTGAAGAGCAGCAGGAGCTTGCCAATCAAGCCAATCAAGCGGTGGGAAAGTTGGCCGGAGACCGGGAGGAGATGCACCGGCTCAATTCCGAGATTAGGCAGCGCATTCGGGCAATGAGCGAGCAGCGTACCGCCACAATGCAAGAGTGCCACCGCCTGGAGCTGTTGCTGGCCCGATATGATGCGAAACTACAGCAGATCACGGAGAGGCTCAGCGAGGAGTACGGCATTGAACACGAAGCGGCAATGACGACCACCGATATCGAGCGCCCCGACGACAAAACGGTCAGTGAAATCAGTCGCTTGCGCCGGGAAATAAAGCAGCTCGGTGAAGTAAACACCGGCGCGGTGGAGGAGTACGAGCGCCTTTCGGAGCGGCTGACCTTTTTGACCGATCAGCGGGATGATCTGGAAAAGGCGAAGCATTCATTAAGCCAAACCATCCGTGAAATTGATGAGAATACGCGCGGGGTATTTCTAGAAACGTTTCAAGCCGTGTCTGAGGAGTTTCAGCGGCTGTTTGAGCGGCTCTTCAGCGGTGGGCAAGCAAAGCTCGTTTTAACTAAGCCGGATCAGGTGTTGGAGACCGGCGTTGAGGTGATGGTGCAGCCGCCCGGTAAAAAATCACAGCATCTCACCCTGCTTTCCGGCGGCGAGCGCTCGCTGACCGCGGTGGCGCTCCTATTTTCCTTTTTAACGGTTAGGCCGGCTCCGTTTTGTGTCTTTGATGAAGTGGACGCGCCGATGGATGGTGAAAACATTGATAAATATTGCCAGCTTCTGAAGGAGTTTTCCGAAAAGAGCCAGATCGTGGTGATAACCCATAATCCCGCCACGATGGAGGCATCGCCGCGCTGGTACGGCATCACGATGCAGGAGCCGGGGGTGTCCCGCGTGATCTCCTACGCGGCTGATAAGAGTAAGCTTTTCAACGGCTATCGGCCGAACGGCAACGGCTCAAATGGGCCTGATTAAGGGTGCGGTTTTGTGTTTGGCTAGTTTTGATGGGGAGGAACCGATGCCATGGCGACGTTGAGCAGTCACGAGCGATTTCAGCGGATGTTCGAGCATCGCATTGCGGATCGGGTGCCGATCATCGACTCGCCCTGGGCATCCACCATCGAGCGATGGCATCGAGAGGGGATGCCCGAAAACGTCAGCTTTGTGGATTTCTTTGAGCTTGACCATGCGGAACACATCGGCGTGGATAACAGCCCTCGCTATGAATCCAGGGTCATTGAAGAGACGGAGCGCTACACCGTCTACACGACGCCCTGGGGCGCGACCCTTAAAAACTGGAAGCACGCCGGATCAACCCCCGAATTCCTGGATTTTACGGTGGTGGACTGGGATTCCTGGCTGAAGGCGAAAGAGCGGATGACGCCAACCGCCGATCGTATACCTTGGGCCCATTTGAGAAAAAACTACCGCCGCTGGAAGGAAGATGGCGCCTGGATTCAGGCCGGACTATGGTTCGGCTTCGATGTGACCCACTCATGGACGGTGGGCACCGAGCGGGTGCTGATCGCAATGATCGAGAACCCCGAGTGGCTGGCCGATATGTTCCAGCATTTTCTCACTGTCAACTTGGCCCTGTTGCAAATGGTTTGGGATGCCGGCTATCATTTCGATAGCGTTTTCTGGCCGGACGATATGGGCTATAAGAACAACCAGTTTTTCTCTTTGATGACCTATCGTGAGCTGCTGAAGCCGTTTCAGCAGCAGGCCGTGGAATGGGCGCATGCCCGCGGCGTGAAGGCCCATCTCCACTCATGCGGCAACATCTACCCCTTCATATCGGAGCTGATCGAGATCGGCGTGGATGCGCTGAACCCGATCGAGGTGAAATCGGGGCTGGACCCGGTCGGTCTGAAGAAGGAGTTCGGCCACAAGCTGGTTTTACACGGCGGCATCAACGCCGCGCTTTGGGATGACATCGAGGCGATCGAGGCGGAGATAAAGGTGACGCTCCCGCAGATGATCGCTTCGGGCGGCTACATCTTCAGTTCCGATCATTCGGTGCCGGACAGCGTCTCGTTGAGCAATTTTAAAAGGATCGTGCAGTTGGCGAAGGAGCTTGGGAGCTACCGGTAGAGATTGAAATTATATCCTATCCAGCCATTCTGAATATATTTCACGCCCGACGCCGTCCAAATCCGGAAAAATGAGCGACTCGGTAATTCCGCTGTCCCTCAATTCCATTCGAATATCTTCGATTTGACTTTTATCAATTTCGATTTTAACAAGCGCTCGTGATGCATTATTGTCATTGTTATATCTGTCACAAAGGTATGCCGGATCTCTTCCAAATAGTACAAAGCGACTGCGTTGGGCAGCAATTCTACGTCTGTTATAATCTGGAAGTAAATCTATTGCCTGATTAGGAAGTGATATTTTATTTCTAAATTTTTTTATTATCGGAAATTTCTGAGTTATTTCACTTCTCGGAATGTAACGATTATAAACACTGACGTTCAGTTTACCTTTTATAACTGGTGCATGTACAAAGACACAAGGATCTGAAACATCGGATTTTCGTTCAACATCTCTGACAGCAAAATACAGGGCGATCAAAGAGGATTCCGACCAATCCAATAGCCGGGTTGGTGCGCCGTGGAGTTGCATCAAAAAATACCAATCCCAAGTTTCATAATCTGGATCAGCACTCACTGATTGATACTGGGAGCTCTCTTGCCTAAACCGAATGAGTAGATCATACTCAATCTCAAGCAACTCATCAATCGGCTTCAGCGCTACTGCTTTAGATTTAGGTCTGTAGATTTTTGGCCGAAGACATTGATCATCGTAATCAGCATCTTCCCCACGAAACCACAGTTTTTCGTGGGGATCTAACTCCCACCTCTGACGGCATTCTTTTACTTTTCCAATAAATTCACTTAATGTTGAAATTTTATAACAAGGTGGGAAATTACTCACTAGAACCTACTCTTTAACGTCCGATAATGTATGTTATGTAAAATGGAGAGGTTAGCCCTGCTCTTGCTCTTGAGTTACGGCGGCCAGCACCGTTTCGGCCACGTAGATGGGGGCTTTAAAGCGAACGGCCAGTGCAATCGCGTCGCTGGGGCGAGCGTCAATATCAATCGTCTTATCGCCTGAGATTAGTGATATCTTAGCGTAAAACGTCTCTTCCCACAAATCGTCCACCGTGATGCGATCCACCTGGGCATTTAATCGTTCGAGGATGAGCTTTATGAGGTCGTGGGTCATGGGGCGGCCGGTTTCAGCGCCATCCAGCGCCATAGAGATCGAGATGGCCTCGTAGCGGCCGATCCAGATCGGCACCTTGCGATCGTCCCGATCCTCCAGTAAAACGAAGGTCTGGCCATTGAGAGGGGTGGAAACATCGGTGTGCTCGAAGACGCCTCGAATCTTGACCTCCCGAACGGCTACCGGCTCCCGCTTCCGGTTTTCCGGCTCGTCAGCGTCACCCGGTTCTGGCCGCCTTTTTTCATCAAAATCATCGGGTGGCCAATCACCAAATATTTCTGAAAAATCATTACCCACCGTCGTCCTCCGTAGCGCTCAAGTTCCGCTGTATCTCGGCTCAGTCGCTATCGTTTTTCATGGTTTTATCAACCATTTTCAAGAACTCTGCATTCGATTTGGTGTGCTTCAGGCGATCAATCAGCAGCTCAGTCGCTTCCACCGATTCCAGTCCGGCAAGGAGTCGCCTCAATTGGGTAATTCGCTTCAGCGTCTCTTCATCGTATAGCAGTTCATCATGGCGGGTGCCCGAATGAACGATGTCAATGGCCGGAAATACTCGGCGGTCGGCCAGGTTCCGGTCCAGGTCGAGCTCCATGTTACCGGTCCCTTTAAACTCCTCAAAAATATGATCGTCCATTCGGCTGCCGGTTTCGACCAGCGCGGTAGCCAGCACGGTCAAGCTCCCTCCCTCTTCAATATTACGCGCCGCGCCGAAAAATCGTTTCGGACGGTAGAGCGCGGCCGGATCGAGACCGCCGCTCAAGGTGCGCCCGCTCGGGTTCACCGTCAAGTTTGAGGCGCGCGTAAATCGGGTCAAGCTGTCCAGCAGAATCACCACATCCTTCTTTGATTCTACCAGCCTCTTCGCCTGTTCCAGCACCATTTCAGCCACCCGCATGTGATTTTCAGGCGTTTCATCGAAGGTGGAGCTGATTACCTCGCCCTTCACCGACCGGCGAATGTCGGTCACCTCTTCCGGCCGCTCATCAATCAGCAGCACGATCAACACGATTTCCGGATGGTTTATGGTTACCGCATTGGCGATGGTTTTCAACAGGGTGGTTTTGCCCGCCTTCGGCGGCGCCACGACGGTGCCCCGCTGCCCTTTACCGATTGGGGCGACCAGATCAATAAATCGGCCCGCGATTTCAGCCTGAGAGGTCTCCATCACCAACCTATCGTTGGGATAGATCGGCGTGAGATCGTCGAAACTGACGCGATTGCGGGCAACTTCGGGATCCAACCCATTGACCTGCTCGACGCGCAATAGGCCGAAATACTTTTCTGAGTCCTTCGGCGGCCGAACCTGTCCGGAAACCAGATCACCAGTTTTAAGGCCGAAGCGTTTGATCTGGGTTTGCGAAACGTAGATATCTTCGGCGTTTGGGGAGAAGTTGTTCCGGCGCAAAAAACCCCATCCGTCCGGCAATATCTCCAGCACCCCATAGGCGTGGATGGTGCCGTTACGCTCATTCTGACTTTCCAGAATCCGGCGGATGATCTCGTCGCGGCGCCCGTCTTCAACGCTGACACCGTACTCCTTCGCCTTGATTTGGAGGTCGGCCAGACTCATATTATCCAGCTCTGACATGCTGACTGGTTCCATTCGATTGACACCCCCTCGAGTGATGTCGGAGTCTCCTTTAACGGAAGGCTGCATATGGTTTGTCCTTTTTATCCGGTCCTTAGTTGTTGATTGGGATTGGCGATGAATCGGAATCTCTCCCTCGGTATTCGACCGGGATATTTACTGTTTTAGTATTAATCGAGTGCGGTTAATTCGTGGACCTTACTCTTACGCCTCTTGCAATACTTGCGAAATAACTGATTACGGCACGCTCGTCCGGCGTAGGACACGTGTGGGATTTAAAGTGTAGACGATTGCATCGGCTGCTTTACCATCTCGATTATATCATATATTCGTGTAATATCAATTCGCCACTGAATCGTAAGGGAATTTTTAGCCTTCGACAGGACGGCTGCGCTCGATGCCCGATGATTCTTCCATGTTATATACGTGAATGGATGGCAAATTGCGATATCGCCCGGCGTAATCCAGGCCGTAACCTACCACGAACTGATCGGGAATTTCAAAGCCCACATATTTTATGTCCACTGCAACCTCGCGCCGGCCCGATTTGTTCAAGAGCACGCAAGCGGCCAAGGAAGCGGGCTGATGGCTGGAAATGCGATCCATCAGGTAGGCCATGGTCAGGCCGGTATCCACGATATCCTCCACGATTAAGGCATCTTTCCCCTGTATGGGATGGCTCAAATCCTTTAAAATGCGCACCACGCCGCTGCTGTGGGTCGCCGCTCCGTAGGAGGCGGTCGCCACGAAATCCACCTCCAGGTTATCCGGAATGGATCGAATCAAGTCGCTCAAAAAAACCACGCTGCCGGTCAGAACCCCAACCAACACCAGTTCGCGGCCTCGGTAATCATTACCGATCTGCCGGCCGAGATCCTTCACCCGCTGAGCAATCTGGTCGCTGGACAGCAAGCGATCCCCTACCCTCTCATCCCCATAAGCGATGATACCCATCGGCCGGCTATTCCCACTCAATGGTGGCCGGCGGCTTCGAGCTGACATCGTAAACGACCCGGTTGATGCCTGCCACCTCATTCACGATGCGGGATGCCACCCGCTCTAAAAAATCGTAAGGAAGTCTCGACCAGGAGGCCGTCATCGCATCCTCACTGGTAACCGCCCTCAAGATGATGGGACAGGTGTAGGTTCGCTGATCGCCCATCACTCCTACGCTGCGCAGCTCGGGCGCCATCGCGGCGTAGGCTTGCCAAATGGAATCGTAAAGATTCGACGCTTTCATCTCATCAATAAATATCCGGTCGGCTGCTCGGAGCGTTTCAAGTCGTTCCGGCGTTACCGCGCCGATAATCCGGATCGCCAAGCCGGGTCCCGGAAAGGGATGCCGATTCACGATGTGCTCCGGCAGCCCCAGCCGTCGGGAAACCTCACGCACCTCATCCTTAAACAGCCATCGTAACGGCTCGATCACTTTGAGGCGCATTCTTTTCGGCAGTCCGCCCACGTTATGGTGCGACTTGATGGTTGCCGAGCTGCCGAAGCCGCTCTCGATCACGTCCGGGTAGAGGGTGCCCTGCGCTAAAAAGCGCACACCGGTCATATTATCGGCTGTCTCCTCGAACACCCTTATAAACTCTTTGCCGATAATTTTCCGCTTCTTCTCTGGATCACGCACTCCGGCGAGCCGGTGAAGGAAACGATCAGCCGCATTCACGCAAACTAGACGAATTCCCAGCGCGTCGGCAAAATCTTTTTCCACCTGATCGGCCTCACCCGCTCTCAGCAGTCCATGATCAACGAATATGCAAGTTAATTGATCCCCGACCGCGCGGTGCGCCAGAGCGGCGGCGCAGGCGGAATCAACTCCGCCGGAGATGCCGCAAACGACCCTATGCTCCCCTACCCTCTCGCGGATCTCGGCAACCGTCTGCTCGACAAACGCGCTGGAAGTCCAATCCCCTCTGCATCCCGCTACGTCGTGCAAAAAACGTTGTAGGAGGGACTTTCCAAACGGGGTGTGCGAGACCTCCGGATGAAACTGCACTCCGTAAATGCGTCGCCTGGGATCGCCCATCGCGGCAACCGGCGTGCTGGGGGTGGCGGCCAGCACCTCGAACCCGGCCGGCGGCGCCTGCACGGTATCCCCATGGCTCATCCAGCAGCTCAGTCGGCTCTCCATGCCCGAAAAGAGCGAGCTCTGGTTGACAACGTGAACGGTCGTCGCCCCGTATTCGCGGTGAGCGGCCGGCGCAACGTCGCCGCCCAGTAATTTCGCCACCAGTTGGTGTCCGTAGCATATACCGAGGATCGGGACGCCCAAATCGAACAGGGCCGGCGACACGCTCGGCGCGCCCGGCTCATAGACGCTGCTGGGGCCGCCCGACAGGATGAGCGCTTTGGCGGCCCGCTCCTTTATCTCATCGGACGATATGGAAAAGGGAACGATTTCACAAAATACTTGGCATTCCCGCACGCGCCGGGCAATAAGCTGGGTATATTGCCCACCAAAATCGAGAATCAGGACGTTTTCGTGAGTTGATTGAATTGACATTCAGGAAAGTAAGGCAATTGAGAAGGACGCCACATGCCGAAGCATTTTGAGTATACCCATCCCTATGACGGATGTCAATACGTGCGGGTTCCCTCACTCGTCCCACCTTCATTATAAAGGCAGCAGTATGCTCGGCCACCACGCACATTGGGGCGGAACGGTACGGTGAAACCCTAAAGGTTTTTAAAACCTTTAGGGTTTGGGGGGCCACCGCCCCCGCACTGATACCGCGCCCAGCAGTCCCGGCACACCGGTTTCTCGTCTGTCATCGTGTCCTTCAAGAAAGCGGATTGCTTCTCCTTGTAAATCCCGTTGAACACGTCACCCAGCCGGTACTGGGGCAGCTTCACGAAACTGTCACACGGATAGAGGCCGCCGTCAATGCCCACCCCGAAGGTGGTGCGGCCCGCCTCGCAACGGTACGGCTGCTTGGTGCCCCGGAGCACCCGTATGAGATACCGACCGAAGAAGTCGTGCTCAATGACGGCGGCGTAGATGCGGTCGTCTTCGTTCACCAAACACTCCAGCAACCACTCGGCGTACTCGGTATAGCTGTCCTGAAACGCTTTGGTCGTCTTCTCGTTCAAAGACCACTCCCGATCCGGGTCATCGCGCACCGGCGTCACCACCACGTGGCGGAAGCCCAGCTCAATCAGATGCTGATAGACCGGCTTGGGGTAGGGGTTTAAGGCGGTCAACACCGCCCCGGCCGCCGTGTTGTTAATGTCGGGGTGCCCGCTGTTTAAGATGCGGGGAAGGTTCTTGACAATAGCGTCGTAGCTGCCTCTGCCGGATTGAAACGGCCGCATCGCATCATGTATCTCCTGTGGGCCGTCAATGGAGATCGCCATCGTCACCCCGTTTTGCTCGCAGTAGTCAATGAACCCGTCGGTGAAGGCGGTACCGTTCGTGTTCATATTGAGGGTGACCGGTATACCGAATTCGTCCGATACTTCACTGCAGTAATCGCGCAACAGCCGGTACCGGTCGAACGAAAGCAGCGGCTCACCGCCCAGCGTGAAGTTGATGTAGATGTGTTCGGCCTTGCCGGTCATCTTTTCAGCGATGAAGCGCACGCTCTGCCTTGCCGTCTCAAGCGGCATCAGCTTGGGGGCCTTGCCTTTGTCCGCCTCTTCTCTTGCATCTCTGGAGAGGCAGTAGGCACACTTCAGGTTGCAGAGGAGGTTGCCGAACATCAGCATCTCGCCCTTCTGCGGCGGAGGCTCCATTGTTGAGGGCGGGGGAGTGGATATCGCCTCCAGTTTATTCATCAGAATGGTGTGGCGTTGGAATGCGGCCGCCAGCTCCGCAGTCGTATAGTGCAGGGACAGTTCCTCGATTAACGACTTCGCCTCCTTCTCATCGCTCATAGCCAGTCTGAATATCCACGCATCAGGCGGGGTCAACCGGGTATATCGGCAGGAGGGGGCGTGCCAGAGAAAGACTTCATTCTCCTCTTCCTTCTTGATCGGGCTGGTGAACAACCGAAAGTCTTTTAATGAGATGACGCACTCCCTTTTGCTTTGGTACCAGAGCCACAACAGGTGTCTCTTTCCCAGCAGCTTATAGAGGTAGCTTTTGGATGATATGTTATTTGGTTTCGGGTTGCTGAGCGCTTGCATTTTGTGATAGTCGAAGCAGTGTTTAAAATCATCAGATTCGATAATACTCTCTTTTGGAGTAGGTGGTTTAAACCTACATCAGTATAAATCATCTATCTTTAGCCACTGTCGCGCCGCCAGCTAGGCTGTCTGGCTAAGCTCGTAAGTTTTTTGGCAATTGCTCCCCCCATACGTATCCAGTTACATTCTCGGTTTGAATTTCCCTGATTGTATTCCATTCACGATTGCATGAAACTTCGATTGATTGAACGATATGTCCCAATTAGGCAGCGGAAAGTAGATACCGTAGAGGAATCCTCCTACATAAAGTAAAATGAAAAATAAACAGCCTAAACAGACTGAACAGAAGCATTTCTTAATTTCTCGAGTATTGAATCTTCTCATATTACTTGGGACATCAAATAATTGACATCGCAATGTTATTTCAGACAGTATAATATAATTGTTATGTAAACTATTTGGCACGTTCCGCTCTTAAGGATTACTTTCCTTGGGCCTTTTTACGAGTAACGCATAAAACACTAATTAGTACGAACATAAAATAAACAACATTAATCCCTCTTATCTTCTTAAACATTGGGATCTGATTGAGCCAAATCGGTAGTTGTGCGAAGGATAGATAGACAATTAAGAGTGCGATTATGAGCCCGCCTAATATATATTTTACCATTATATATATTATTGTCAATGTCGAATTTGGTTGTAATCGTAACCATGTTTTATAAGACAAAATATGGTACACTATCAGAAGCTCATACGTAACGGCTACAAAAATATACTGATTGGAAATCTTAGGCGAACCACTGCCAAACAATTGCTGGAACGCTGTGCCAACAATAAACGCTAAACATATAAATAATACGTCTTTAGGAGTAGGTAAATTACTATGTCTCCGATCAGCCATCTATACACCTTCTGTTAATTTTAACGGCACTCCGCCAGACAGTTGTGCAACCACCTAGATGCATTTTGCTCGCAGTGTCTAAATTCTGATCCGACCCATGACATACAGTCGTGAAATGTATCAAAGCACCCGGGCCTAGTTAGAAGCCCGCAAGCTGTTACACAAATATAATAACAAATCGGATTCTCTACTGCCAGTCCGCAGATAGCGACGCAGATCACTCCACATGATATTGCAATTGCTACTAAACATGCCCCTAATGCTTCATAGCAGGCTTCTACTCCGATTATGTGAAGATAATTGCATGTGCCTATTTTAGCCCAATATAAGCCATAACACGCATCTACGCAGAGGTCATGCACTATGCCGCATATGCCTGTCCCATTCGGGTCAAAATATAGCACTGGGTTACTCCCCACATACCGATACAGATTGAAGTCCCCGCCATCAAACCCAATCGGATCCCTACTCATCCACCGCCCCAGATCAGTCTGCAGGTGCCTCGTCCTCACGTAAAGCCTGCTCGAGATGTCACGGTAATACCCCACCAGCCCGCCGTACCGCATCGGGTTGACCGTCGTGCCCGATACCGCTAACTCCTCACCGAAGGCTTTGTACAGGTAACTGTCGGTAATGTTGCCACCGATTGAGACTAATATTCTACTGTTGCTCTGCTGGTCGAACCCATAGAAGCTGCTGGTTGAGCCCCTTCGCGCCGAGCTCAACCCACCCCACTCGCCGGGGGAATCGGTGTAGTGAGCTTGAGTCACCAGGTTGGCATCCGTCTCGATCAAAACATTCTCGCCGTCCCGCACGAAGAAAACCGTTCCCGACGAGTTGACCTTCTTCTGTCGGTTCCCATCCGCCGAGTAGGTGGTCATTAGCGAGCTGCCAAGCCAATCGGCCCGGCTGGTTAGGTGACATCTGATGGTATCAGAGTGCGTGGAGCTTGGTTGGAGGTCGCCCGCGCTGCCCCTCCTGGAGTAGGCCGAATATCGGTGCTGATGAGGTGTAAAACCGGTTGCGTCAGCCATTGCTTGACCTTCGTAAGCGGAAATCCATTCCCACTACTGGATCGTAACATCCGAATTGATTATAGCACCCATTTTAGCTTTGTCAAGTTCGCAGATTGCAACCCATATCCTCGTTTGGGCTTCACTCCGCAGCCCGCCTCCCTTCAGCGCATATATCCTTCGCATACTGTCACTGCGCTTCCGGTTCGCCTGCCTGTGCCGCCTTCACTTTACCCTCCGCCCATAACTTCCGCCACTGCTCACTGAACCGTTCCCGCCGGTGGGTGTTGCAGTACCGCCCATTACCGGAAAGCGGAGTTCCACAGATACAGCATACCCCCTTGGGTGAAGCAGGAGATTGCTTCGCTTCGCTCGCAATGACACCCTCCCCGCAAGCGGGGAGGGCTGGGGTGGGGGCGAACGAAAATCATTCCCGCAAAACTGAACTGTTACGCAGCGGCTCCAAGGAGGCGGCACGAACCGCGATCCGGGTAAACTCATTGGAGCTTCTGCGGAGGAGAAATTGACTTGGACTACTTGATCGGCGTTGACATCGGCGGCACCAAGTCGGCCGTTTCGCTGGCCGATGATCATTTTAATATCGTTGCCCGGCATAGCTTCATCACTGGCGCGCAAACCGACCCAGACGAAGTGCTGGACCGCTTTATCCAGACGATCCGGTCGCTGTTGGACGACCACCGTATCGCCCTCTCCAAGGTGACCGGCATCGGCGTCTCCTGCGGCGGACCGCTCGACCCGGTGGAGGGCGTCATACTGTCCCCACCCAACCTGCCGCTCTGGACGCACGTCCCGGTTCGCCGTCGCTTACAAGAAGCCTTCGATCGGCCGGTAACGGTTGAAAACGACGCAAACGCCACCGCGCTGGCTGAATGGAAGCTGGGCGCCGGTCGAGGAACCCGTAATTTCATCTACCTCACGTGGGGGACCGGCATCGGCGGCGGCCTGATCCTGGATGGGAAGCTCTATCGGGGCGCTACCGGCATGGCCGGCGAGGCGGGACATCAGACGTTGCTGCCCGATGGACCGCTGTGCGGCTGTGGCAAGCGCGGCTGCCTGGAGGCGCTGGCGGCCGGACCGGCGGTCGCCCGGATGTGCCATGAGCGGGCTACACCCCGTCAAATCCAGCACTGGCTTGAATTGACGCCCGGTGAAACCGAGCCGAACGCTAAAGGGGTGATCCGGGCGGCTCAGGCCGGCGACGAGACAGCGGCCGGTATTTTAAAAGAGGCGGGGCGATATATGGGCATTGGGCTGGCCAACCTGATCCAGATTATCAACCCGGAGCGAATCGCGCTGGGAACGCTGGCGATCCACGCCGGAGATCTCTTGTTGGCGCCGGTCCGTGAGGCGATCGCCAAATATGCCTGGCCGCAACTTTCCACTGCCTGTGAGGTAGTGCCGGCTGAGCTGGGAGACCGGGCGCAGGATATGGCCGCACTGGTGCTTGTGTCAGTGAGGGATGGCTAACCGATCTTCGATTCAATTCGGGCCATCCGACCGTGCACCCAGTACTTTTGAATCATCACCCGTATCATGGCCGCCACCGGCGCCGCAAAAAACATCCCCAGCAATCCCGCAAACTCGCCGCCGATCAACAGTACGATGATGATGATGACCGGGTGGAGATTCAGGCGGTCGCCGATCAGCAGCGGCATAATAAATTTGCTCTCGGCGAACTGCAGCAGAGTGAAAAAGATGAGAACCGCCAGCGCAACCCCAAATCCGCGGGAGATCAGCACCAACAAGATAATCGGAATGGCGCCGATGACCGGTCCGATAATCGGCACCGCCCGAGTCACGCCGGCAAGCACTCCCAGCGTTACCGAGTACTTGACCCCCAGCAACCACAAACCAAAACCGACCACCACCCCCGCGATCAAGCAGAGCACCGCCTGCCCCACCACGAAGCTGTGCATGATCCGATTAAATTCGCCCAGCATCCGCAACGTTTCATGGCGATGGCTTTTCGGCAGTATCGCCGCGAACTCGTGCTTGATTCGCCGGCTGTCCAGCACGAAGAAGAAGGCCAGCACCGGCAACATCACGATATCCACGATGTTCCTCACCAGGTCGGCCAAGTGTTGGGCGAGAACGGTGCCCATTTTACCGGCATAGGCGCTTAGGCTGAAATTGTCACGGTTCTTGTTGAGCTGCTGCTGTATCTTCTCGCGCAAGTTCGGCGAGACGTGCTGGCGGTACCAGGTATTGACAGCCGAGGCGTAACTTTCCAGTCGCTTCTGATTTTTGGGCCAGTCGTGGCTGAAATTTCGAAACTCGATGATAAACGGATTGATTAGCAGGCGCCCCGAGTACCAGATGCCCAATCCCATCAAGATAAAAACATAGATGGTTGCCAGCAACCTTAACGTGTGATGGGAAGGTACGAGCTTGCTAACTTTTACTCCGGTTGCATGTGATGAATGACGATTAATTCGGAATGGAACCGTACAAAACCGCCAGAGCGAGCGATGCACATTCGCAAAACGGCTGGAGCGGGCAATCGCATCGGAAATGGGACGCACGATATAGGCGACAATGGCGGCGATGAAAATAGAGACGATAATTGCTTTCAGCCGATACGCGGCATATATAACTCCAACGATGATCGCCGCGTAGAGCAAGAAGCGCCAAACCGCCTTCATCGTGCGGTCAATGGCGATGACTATCGGTTCAGAAGGGTTCCGATCAGGCGCGCTCACTCTTCTCTATTCCTTCTATAGCTGTTCGATGAGTATTTCAGCAATTCGCTGAGCCGCTTTTCCATCTCCGTAGGGATTCGCTATACCGATCATTTCGCTTCGAGATCGACTGGAACTCAAAAGCCGGCTGGCCTCCTCCAAGATTCTACCGGTATCAGTGCCGATTAATCGCGCGCATCCCGCCTCAATTCCTTCTGGTCTTTCTGTCGTCTCCCGTAAAACCAGGATCGGCACATTTAACGAGGGTGCCTCTTCCTGAACCCCGCCCGAATCGGTGAGTATCAAGGTGGCCCGCTGCATCAACTTAACGAAGACGGGATAGTCCGGAGGATCCACCAGCCGCACGTTGGGTAAACCAAAAAGCTCCGTTTCGGCGATTTCCCGCACAATAGGGTTTCGGTGCATCGCATAGATAAAGTGTACATCGGGATATTCGGCACTGAGCTGAACCACCGCGCGGCAGATTTGGCGAAGCGGCTCGCCCCAGCTCTCCCGGCGATGTGCGGTCAACAGCACGACCATATGCTGGCTTTCAACCACATCGCGAATCTCGGCGGGCAGCTCAAAGTGCGACTGCGAGGCCACCCAGAGCAGCGCATCAATGCCGGTGTTTCCGGTCACCCAAATGCGATCGGCCGCAATATTTTCGGCGAGTAAATGCCGACGCGCCGCATCGGTTGGCGCGAAATGATACTCGGCCAGACCAGCCACCAATCGGCGGTTCATCTCTTCCGGATAGGGATTATAGCGATGATAGGTCCGCAGGCCGGCCTCCACATGACCGAATGGGACATGATGATAAAAGGCGGCCAACGCCGCCACAAACGTGGTCGTCGTGTCGCCCTGTGCCAAGACCACGTCAACCGGATTTGCCGAAAGCCATTCATCCAATCCATTCAGCACGCGGGTGGTGATTTCGGATAGCGTTTGGCCGTGGGACATAATGTTCAGGTTTTGATCGGGTTCGATTCGAAAGGTCTCCAATACCTGATCCAACTGCTCCCGATGCTGGCCGGTTACCACTACCCGGACGTTAAAGCGTGCCGGCCTGGATTTCAGCTCCAAGACGACCGGCGCCATTTTGATCGCGTCTGGACGGGTTCCGAAAATGCAGCCGACGCGGATGATCCCTTCCTTTTGTTGAATCGAAGAAGGCGGGGGCTGATCGGCGGGATGTTGTTGTCTCAATGGGATGATCGGAAGAGCAGAAATGCGGCTACGCAGAGAATGGCGGAGACGCTGTACATAACCAACACCACCTGGCGCTGAGAAAGCCCATAATCCAGCAGGCGGTAGTGTAGATGCCGGCGATCTGCCTGATGGAGAGGGGCATGGCTGGCAAACCGCCGAACCAATACGACGGCGTAGTCGAAGAGCGGAACGCCCAGCACTAGGATAGGGACGAACACCGATACCGCGGCCGCCATCTTAAAGGTTCCGACGACGGCGAGCGAGGCCAGCAGAAACCCGAGGAATTGAGCGCCGACCGTTCCCATAAAGATGCGGGCGGGGTTATAGTTGTGCCATAAGAACCCGATGCAGCCACCCACCACCGCCGCAGCCATCAACGCGACCGTCGGCTGGTCGGCGCGAGCCGCCATCAGGGCCATCGTGGCGGCTGAAATCGCGCTCACGCCGGCCGCCAAGCCATCCAAGCCGTCAATCGCATCCACCGTCTTGGTGACGACAAAAATCCACAATAGGGTGAGCGGGATGCTCCAGGCGCCCAACGCAATCCAGCGCTTCGGATTGTAGGGATGGAAGTGACCCAACATCAGTGGATTGGAGATGCCGTCAATGCGGACTCCGAAAGCGATCAATATGATTCCGGCGATCAATATGGCAGCAATCTGCTTGCTGGCCGATAGCTCATAGATATCATCGAGCATCCCGACTATCGCAATGATCGTGGCGGCCACCAAAATGCCGACAATCTGCCAATTCCAGACGTGATGACCAGGCACGACAAAGTTGCGGTAGGTTACTCCCAGCACAATGGCGATAATCACGCCAACATAGATAGCAATTCCGCCCCACCGCGGGGTAATCCGGTCATGGATGCGCCTTCCCCCCGGATGGTCAACAACCTTCAACTTAATGGCCAACCGGGAAACAGCAGGGGTGATGCACCCGGTGATTAACATCGCCAGTAGAACGGCACAAACCATTGCGATCAACGCTAAATTCCTCCGTTGTTCCCCAAATGGTTGATGCGGACCAGCTCGATCCCGGCTGCGTTGAAAAGCTCCATTGCAAACTCATCCGGATAATCACCGGCATAGACCACCCGTATGATACCCGCATTGATGATCATCTTGGCGCAATTATTACAAGGCTGACATGTCACGTAAAGGGCGGCCCCCCGGGTCGAAACGCCGTTCAGTGCGCCCTGAACGATCGCATTCTGCTCGGCATGCAGGGTCCGGATACAATGTCCATCCTGGATTTTACAACCGACTTCGGTGCAGTGCGGCAAACCGTGCGGCGCTCCGTTGTAGCCAGTTGTTAGTATCCGCCGATTCAGCACAATCACTGCGCCGACGCTGCGTCGTTCGCAGGTCGCGCGGGTGCTGACATCGTGCGCGATTTGCAAAAAATAGTTATCCCACGATGGCCGTGGCACTGATGAATGGATACCCTTCTCTTTTGCTAAAAGTGTAATGGCTTAAATATCTCAGTTTCCGCTTATCAAAATCAGAAGATTTTGACAAATTTTGCAACCAACCACAAAAATTTCTTTCTTACACGACCCCATCCCGCATGGGAAACCGGCTGGTCAGCTCTCGAACTTCGCCGCGCACTTTATCGAGCTTCGCCTCGTCATCGGGATGGCTCAACGCCCGATCAATCAGGCCGGCGATAATCGCCATCTCGGGCTCGCGCATTCCCCGCGTGGTCACGGCCGGCGTGCCGATCCGAATCCCGCTCGCATTCCATGGTTTTTCGGGATCCCCCGGTATCATGTTGCGATTTACGGTAATGCATACCTTATCCAGCAATACTTCCGCCTTTCGACCGGTGATCTTTTTAGGTCGAAGGTCGGCCCAAACCAGGTGGTTATCGGTGCCGCCCGAAACCAGCCGCCAGCCAAGACTCAAAAGCGATTCGGCCATCGCATTTGCGTTGCGTCTGATTTGACGCTGATATTCGTTAAAGGTCGGCTGCAGCGCTTCCTGGAATCCGACCGCCTTGGCCGCAATGATGTGCATCAGCGGGCCGCCCTGCATGCCGGGGAATACCGCCTTATCTATTGCAGCGGCATGCTTCTCGTCGGTAAGAATGATGCCGCCGCGCGGACCCCGCAGCGTTTTATGGGTGGTGCTCGTCACGAATTGGGCATAAGGAACCGGTGATGGATGTTCGCCGGCCACCACCAATCCCGCGATATGGGCCATATCCACCATAAACAGGGCGCCGACCTCATCGGCGATCTCCCGGAATTTGGCGAAATCAATGATGCGCGGGTAGCAGCTTGCGCCGGCCACGATCAGCTTTGGATGATGCTCGCGCGCCAACCGCCGCACTTCGTCATAGTCAATACGGCCCGTCTCTAAGTTTACGCCGTAGTGCACCGGATGATAGAGATTGCCGGAAAAGTTCACCGGGCTGCCGTGGGTAAGGTGGCCGCCTTGAGCTAAATCCATCGCCAAAAAGCAATCGCCGGGTTTCAGCGCCACGCTGTAAACGGCCTGGTTCGCCTGCGCTCCACTGTGCGGCTGGACGTTGGCATGGGCGGCCCCAAATAGCCGTTTCGCCCGCTCGATTGCAAGCCGCTCCACCGTGTCCATATTTTCACAGCCGCCGTAATACCGCTTGCCGGGGAAACCTTCCGCGTACTTATTGGTGAGGACCGATCCCATCGCTTCCAAAACGGCCCTTGAGACCACGTTTTCGGAGGCGATCAGCTCGATGTTGTTTTGCAACCGGTTTTGCTCGGCTTGAATTGCGGCGGCCACTTCCGGGTCGCTATCGGCAAGCGGTGCGTAGCGAGATATTCCAAGGTTGGTTTCAACGACCGACATTCAATTCATTCCTTCCAATTCAAGGCGGGGTTCTGCCACGCGCCGATCAGCTTGACGCTGCAATGAGACTTTTCCGATACCTCCGCCCACTTTATTATACCCAGCCCGACTGTCACACATACCAGGTATCGAAAGAGTTCAGTTTTGTGGGAATAAATAATTTTTACGTTGCCCACCTCACCCCCCTTCCCCCTCTCCGAAACGGAGAGGGGGAGCGCCTACTGCACCGATATACGCGTCGGTTCCCCCTTCCCGCCTCGGGAAGGGGGACAGGGGGTTAGGTGTTAAAACAGTGAGAGTATTTTTACATTCAACTCCTCACCCCAAAATTGCCCACAGAACTAAACTCTTTCGGAAACACCTCACCCGGTGTTTACCGATTTAGTGCCGGATCGGGGCAGTGGGATAAAGCCTCAATCTTCTCAATTCGGCGCTTGTGACGTTGCTCATTTGAAAAGGGTGTGGCCAGAAACGTGCGCGCGATCTCCACCGCCAGCAGCGGCCCGATCACGCGGCTGCCCAGACAGAGAACATTGGCATCGTTATGCTCCCTCGTCAATTGAGCGGTCACCGGCTCGGCGACGTTGGCCGCCCGAATTTTTGGAAATCGGTTTGCCGCCAACGACATGCCGACTCCGGTTCCACAGATCAAAATGCCGTAATCGTACTCCCCCTCCGAGACAACTCGGCAAACCGGTACCGCCATATCGGGATAATCACACGATTCGGTGGAGTGAGTGCCGTAGTCCTTTAATTCATAGCCTTGCTGAACCAATTCATTGAGCAGGTATTGCTTCATGTCATATCCAGCATGATCAGAGCCAATTGCTATTTTCATCGCCTGTGTTCCTTTTGAAATGGTGAGTTTTTGGTTGCTCAGACACTTCGAAAAATCACGTCCTTTTTTTACTCTACACTTGCGTAAATCGTAAGCTATTTTACTCCATTTTTTGGACTGCACCCTCGGTTCAACTTTTAATCGCTCCGCTACGCAATGCCGCCCGTAGGAGCGAAAGTCCCAGCATGAAGGCATCCGGACACTCGTGCGCCACCGCTATCAATCGGCTGAAAACCTCACGGTAAACACTCACGCCATCGTCAACCCAAATACCTGCCGTTTGGAGGAGTTGATCGAACAATTGGAGCGCTGAAGCCATCTCTCCTTGAGCATAAGCCTCTTGCGCCCGGTCGAGCAGGTCCACTCGCCGCAGAGAATCGATCCGTCCTCCCCTACCCTTCAATTCGCGGCGGATATTCTCAAAAATTCGCCCGACCTCCACATCACGGGTGACGCCCTCGCTGTTTAGCAGCGGATAGGTGATCTCTTCCAGCATCAGAATGCGCCCGGCTGAGAACAGTATCCGCCGCTTTGCCGAGGCCGAATCGGTGCGTCCGATCCATTCCAGCACCGCAACCGCATTTCTAACGTCTTTTGAAGCGGCCACCACGTCGGCGTAATCGGGCAGCAGCCAGTCTTCAGTCTCCGCGGTGGAAGCCATTTTGAGCAGCCCATTCACCGTCTCCTCATCGGAGCCGATATGCGCGATTGCCCGCAGTATTTCCGCTCGTAAATCGGAGGAAGAATCGGGCAACCGAATCAACATGGGCGGAATATGCAAAGGATTTTGTATATCCGACCATGCCCGCACGATCGCGCTTTGAACGGAAAGCGGCTGATCCAGCTTCAAAAACGCCCGCTCCATCGCACCGTAGCTCGAAGGCTCGTTGATGCGTCCCAATGACCGCGCCGCAATGATTTTTTCAATTGAACTGCCGTTATCAAGCAGGTGAACAAGCGGTTCAACCGCCTCTTTTGCTCGAAGGTGCCCCAGCGCCTCAGCCGCCGCTTCAACAATGCCGGATGCCGGATCCACCACCGCTTCAAGCAGCGAAGGCACCGCTCGGCGCTCTCCAATCTCACCCAACGCCCGCGAAGCCTGTTCACGCACCTTTCGATCCGGATCGCGGAGCGCACGGATGAGATCGTCAACCGCCAGCGCAGCGCGGGCCGTTCCCAATGCCTCGGCCGCCTTGCCCCTTTCAATGCGCGATTCCGCTTTTTGCAGCCGCCTCAGGTAACGGATATCGGTCACGCTGGAGGACCCTAATTGGGTAAGAACGGCTCGAGTGGTGGCGGCTTCCTGATCTTCCACTTTTTTCAGCGGAATGAACACGAGAAACCGAGCCAGTGTGGTGAGGATGAAAAGAAGCTGATATCGCCCCATCTCCAATCCAGCCAAATGAACCGTTACCGACCGGAGCATATCCAAAAATATTCCGCCCAGTATCGGCGCGACGCCACCCACCAGACCAGTGATCGCCGCGATGGCGGCAACGTAGACGGGACGGCGATCGGACGGCGATGCCGCAATTAACAAATTAAACTGAGTTTGACCGGCTCCCGCCCAAAACATGCCGCCGGCAAAGTTCACGATCGAGATCATCAGGATGCTGAAGCCTAAATGCGACCTGGAGGTAACGACCCAGCCGAGCGGCAGCACTGCCACGCCGAAGCTTGAGATCGCGATGATGGGCTTATTGCCGAACTTATCACTGAGGTAGCCCCAAAGCGGCAGCGAGAGCAGTGAGGTTACGCCGGCGATCGTATTCACTATCTGGAGCCAAACGTAGTTGAGCTGAAGCACGTTCAGCGAATAGACGGTGAAAAAGGGCGCCGCTACATTTTGTCCGAATGCGAACAGGCAGCCGAATAAGATGAAGTAACGGAATCGGCGATCCCGCAGGGGGGCCTGATAGAAATCCCGCAACCGGCTAAGAAGCGGTCCGGATGTCTCCCCATCCGGCCGTATCATCGGCGGTTCCGGTTGTATTGAAAAGCAGTGCCAGGCGAAAAGAGCGGCCGCCACCGCCACCCCGAAGATTGCGCCGAAGCCGATTGCCTGGCTGAAAAGGTGCTGCTTGGAGGCGAGGTCCAAGAACCAGGCCGCGATGAGGGAGAGCCCCATGCCGGTGGCTCCGGCCAATGTATTTCGCCGGCCGAAATAGCGCCCGCGATGATCGGCAGGAACCAGATCGCCAAGCCAGGAGACGAAGGCGGGAATCGGCAGGCTCAATAAAATCGAGGAGAGCGTAAAAAGAATCAAAAAGGCCCAGAAACGGCCGGAGAGCGGCAGCAGAAATGGAATCAATAGGATCGGCAGCCAGAGGATTCGACCCAGCCCAAAAGCCCATGCGGTGATCGGCTTGCGGCGGCCGCTGCGATCCACCCAGTATGATGAGATCATTTGAATGGGAGAAACGAGGGCCGGTATGGCGGCCAAAACGCCCATCCAGAAGTTGTTGGCCCCAAGCCAAAGCGCAAACCCGGTTTGAAATGCGCCGTTTGTCAAATTAAAATGGGTGGAGCTGCCCATTTCAGCCATAGTGGAGATGCGGAGCGCCCTCAGGGTCTCAAGGCGGGTTAAAGGTCGGGGCTTATCATCTTTTCTTTGCGGTGAGCGGACAGGCATAAATTACATCAACACCGGCTGAACGATATCGTAGTTCCGTCTTATCAAAAGCATCAGCTTATTTTATCTTATTTGGGCGCCGGCTCACGCAAATAAATGAGTTCAGTTCTGTGGGAATCATTTACGACCATATTGGATGCACCCCCACCCTAACCCTCCCCCGTAAACGGGGGAGGGGATTAAGAGGGACTGGGGGGCAAGATAAAAGCACCGCCGCTAAAC
>JAKBZR010000154.1 GCA_021842405.1 bacterium | reverse complement strand
AATCAACTAAATTGGAATCAACGCGACAATAATAACCAACCGGTTCCGTCGGGGGTTTATCTGCTGAATATCACGGCACGAACCTCGGAGGGCGATTTGGCGCGAGCAGTAGCCCCGGTGCTGGTTGTTCGATAAATTACGAGTGGGGTGGCCGTCTACACCAGGGCTAGATTGAGGAGGATCCTAACGGTTTTGGATAAGATATTCAGCGGCGGAAATCGGTTGATCTGTGCACGAGCGGTGCAAGCCCTGTTCATGCTGATCCTGTTCGGCGGCTGTTGGAGCTGCGGTGGAGGCGGTGGAGGCGGTGGAGGCGGCGGGCCTACCACAACCGTTACCGGAGCGCTGTTGGATGTGGAATCCGGCTCTCCGCTGGTTACCCAGTATGCGGTGACGGTCAGCGGCAACACCGTCTCATATTGTGGATCGGGGCAAGTTTGTCCCGGCAATGGCACGTTCACGCTTTTAAACGTACCGGTAAACGCAACCAGTATCACCGTAACCGCGACCGGTTTTATCACTCGAACTTTTTCACTACCCTCACTTAGCGCAACCCAGACCAGGGATCTGGGAAATGTTTTTCTCGCCGAATCGCCCAACGGCGCCTACAACGTGTCCTTAACGTTGACCGTAGTGGATGTGAATACCAACGCACCAATCGTGGGTGCGAATGTGTCGTTGGCCGGCTTCGTCGGCGCCACCGATAGCAGGGGAATGATTACTTTCAATGACTTGCCGGCCGATCTGGGAATCTCGAACACGCCGGTAGGGGTTGTTAAGGCAAGCGGTTACGACGACAAACCGATCATCTTATCGGCAGCGCTTGCGGCCGGCACCTCCAATCAAGTAACGGTTGAAATGGCAAAAATCAGCGGGACCACACCGCCGCCGCCCTCCAATATTTCGGGAACGATCCAGTTGAATCCAGTGCCGCCCGGCGGGGATCTTTCAGGGACGACGGTTAATCTATTGGATAAATCAACTGGAAACCAGGTGGCCACAACCTCCACCGCTTCGGATGGCAGCTATGGGTTCTGGGAGCCGGCGGGCGATTATCTGGTTCAGGCTGTTCGCACCGGATACGTGACCCAGAGTCAGGAAGTGGTGCTCACCAGCCCAGATCAGACCAAAACGGTCAATATCACTTTAAGTCAATAAGCGGTTCAGGGTTGTTTACTGGATTTTTATGGCAAGATTCAATTCACAAGGTTTTCAAGAACCAGCGGGTCGTTTGGGCAATGAGCTGCCGTTCATATTGACGTGAGGAAAAACCATGATCGGCTCCCTGGATATAGATCAGCTCCTTTGGTTGGGCCATTTGGGCTGAATTATAGTACCTTTTTGAATTTTCCGCTGGAACGACCGCATCTTCGCTGCCATGGATGCAGCAGAGGGCGCCCCGATACTCCGGTAAAGCTCGGAAAGGGTTGATTTGCAGGAGGCCGTTCACAAAATCAGTGCCCACCACGTTGCCGCCCAGATCAATGGGTGGCGTTGCGCCATCCGCTATACTGTGATAGATTTGTTCTCCTTCCGGCGCTGCCGCCCACAAAACGGTGGAGCTGATAACCTCCGTTCTTCCCAGCAGAGAGGCGCCCACCGCGCCGCCCAGCGAGTAACCTAACAAGCCAAAACGTTGAGGGTCCACCCTTTTATTCTTTGCGAGCCACCGCACTGCCGCACCCGCATCGCTGATTTCACCTTCCACCGTCATCTGCTCGAAATCGCCCTCGCTCTCACCCGAGCCGCGAAAATCAAAGCGGAGCGCAGCAATGCCGTTAATCGCTAGGTCACGAGCTTGTTTAACGAACAGGCGATGAGGCTCGATGCGCTGTCCGGTAAATCCGTGCAGCAACACGACGGCGGGGCAGGGCAAATTTCGATCCGGCAGGTGAATCATCCCGAATAGGCGCATCTGGTGATTGCGGAATGAGATCGCCCTCTCCTTGATATTCATTTTCACCTCCTCCTGAAAGTCAATCGGCCATCGCCGGAATGAACGTTTATTGGCCGAAATGAGGGCGATTTCCTCTATTAAGCGATCAATTACCTACGAAGCGGCTTGACGGATTATTCATCTCGAAATTCTGGTGTTGATGGGGGCGATAACCGGTTAAATCGCCTTGTAATGAAGGAAAAATTGCCGATTATCGCGAATTGAGGGTTGATTTACCGTTCGGGAGTCAAATGATGGTTACGCTCGATTTTACCGGAAATGAAGAAGATCACCGCCTTGAGATACTGCTGGAGGAGGAGGATGCCTATTTTGAGCGATCGTTACGCATCAATGATTTAATTTCGATCAGCAGCGATGTTGACCTATCAACGATGGGCAGAATACTCTTTTTCGATTATCCGTTATTGGTCCAAGCCAACGAAACGGAGCTCTTCGGCTTGCTGGATCTTTCGGATGATGAGAAGGATAAGGTATTGGACATGTTAGTGCAGCCTCCAATTAATTTGTTTTTAGAGCTGACAGACGAGGGTGGTGAGGATGAAGGTACGGTTTGGGCTCCGATCGCACGAATTCTGGAGCCATCCATGAACAGCGTCGCCGCCTTTGAGTTCGAATATGAAGATGATCCCAGCATAGGTGATGGTTGAAATAGGCCGGCACTTTCAGCGTTCAAGGATCGGCGGCCGATGAATGACAGCGTTATAATCGAGGAGAGGATTGAGATAGGATGAAGATTGGGGTTGTCGGTACCGGCGTAATGGGTGCGCCCATGGCACGCAATCTGTTACGGGCTGGTTACGAAGTGACGGTATGCAATCGTTCTCGAGTGAAAGCGGAGCGACTTGCCGGTAATGGGGCAATGGTGGTTGATACTCCGGCGGAGGTTGCAGCGCGCTCTGAAATAGTCATCACCAACGTTCCGGACACGCCGGATGTTCAGAAGGTGGTGCTGGGGCCGAGCGGGATCATTGAAGGGGCGGCTCCCGACATTACCGTGATTGATATGAGCACCATTTCCCCGCAGGTAACGCGCGAGATCGCGGTACAGTTGGAGCGATCGGGGATCAATATGCTCGACGCGCCGGTCACCGGAGGAGAAAAGGGCGCGATCGAAGGAACCCTGGTCATCATGGTCGGCGGTCCGATCTCGGTGCTGGAGCGATGTCGGGCGGCCTTGGAGGTGATCGGCGGTAAAATCGTGCACGCCGGCGGGCATGGCCAGGGTCAATTGATGAAGCTATGCAACCAGATCGCCATCGCCTCCAATCTGATGGCTGCGGCTGAGGCGGTCGCTTTCTGTCGCGTGGCGGGGTTGGATACCCATTTAATGCTGGAAGCGGTAGGCGGCGGGGCGGCTGGCTCTTGGGTTATCAATATGCTGGGGCCGAAGATGGCGAGCCATGATTTCAAGCCGGGATTTATGATCAAATTGCAGCAGAAGGACCTGCGGTTGGCGCTCGCAGCCGCATCCGAGCTGGGAGTTGCGCTGCCGGGCGTCGCTTTAGTCAACCAGTTGTTCACGGCGGCGGAATCGGCTGGACACTCCGACGATGGAACACAGGCACTGATTACCGTGCTGGAGAAACTCGCCGATATAGGGGCCGATCGTGCGGCCGGCTCGAAGGCACACTAAATTGCGCAAGGAAAGTGTCTCAAAATCCTTGACACGTTCCGTGTGAAGCGCTCCATTATACTCTGTCCATCAGTGCTTGTATTGGAGTTTTCAATCTTATATCACAGTTATGCGTTATCAGTTATGGCGCTATGCATAAATGGGAAATCTATAAATGAAATTCTGGAAACGTTTGGAGCAAGTCTCCTTATTTTTCATTGTAACGGTACTTCTGTCAACGTATCCGCGCGCCGCATGCGGTAAGCTGCCTAGTCTCATAGTAAATAGAATAGGATTGAAATTCGAAATCATTCACGATCGGTCTACCCTAAAAGTATACTCCATTAAACACCCTCACCATCTTTTAGTTACTAAATATGGTGCCTTCTGGGCAACATCTATGTTAGGGTATACAAGTATCGAAAAGATACCGGGGAGAAAACTTGTACTAATCACTGGCATCGGGTCAGTAGAGGGATCAGCCACATTTGCGATTATGAATTCACACGCTCATATTGTGTGGGCGCATGTGTTTACGAGGAATGTTTTAGTCCTAGCGACGCATAATGAGATAATTGCTAGAGCCTATGGATCGGCTGGTGTACCAGGTATTGTAGATGGCCAGATCCAGCCACATGACACTGTTGCGTATTCCGTTACAACCGGTCGCTTTCTGTGGTCTTGTTATGTGGGAACGCCATTGACCGCCTCTGGTTCAGGAGACCTCTGGACCGTTCACTTAGAGCATGTGCTCTGGCATCTCGCGGGCCCTGCCCATGGATGGTGGCAATTACGCCGTTACAATTCTCACACGGGCGCGCTCCTAGGTGCCTGGCGGCTACCTAACCAGTACAATAAACATAAGGGGTTCTATTATCTTTATAAGAATCCATCTCCTAAGCGCTGGGTAAACATTAATAATTATTTTAATGAGTATGCTGATAGTGGCAATTTCTGTAGAGGTCCGCAATCATTCTATCGTTTCAAGGTGCCGGCGTATGGTCCTTCGAGCAATGGCTTAGCATGGATTAATGTGGGATTCAATTCAAGGATCAATAGGGTGTATTGTATTACGCATGGGCACAAGATATCTATGCCCCAATGGTACGTTAATCGAGATACAAAATACTAGGAATAACGAATGTATACCAGGAAATATTTCAGTAGAAGATTCGTCGCATTTTTTGCATACATGTTATCTTATATACTGCTAATAACTATACCGTCCGTAATTTGGGCGGATGCTGGGCATAAGCGCCAACAGTACTCTATCATTAAAGTGATATGCGGCCCCCTATGTGCCAATATAGAGTGAGACACTTTCCTTATCTTTAATTAGTGTAGATCAGGGCGGGAAGGAGATTGAATTGAACAGCTTCAACAATCCGAATGGCGTATTTTCATCCGCCTCCCCGGCAT
>JAKBZR010000062.1 GCA_021842405.1 bacterium | reverse complement strand
GCACATCCCTTTGAATGGAAGAAGGCAATTGTCCACCAGGGTCACCTTAAACATAATTATTCGGATTTATGCAAGTAAGTACTAGTAACTTTTTCTTACTTTGCTGGTCTATCATGTCAATCTAATGTGTTACAAATTGCCAGCTTGCGGTCGGTCGGCTGCCGGAGCGCTTGCACGATGCGGGTGCTGCAGGGCGCAATCAAATTCAATTCTAGGGTTACATTGCGATGCTCGGCGTTGGCGCCTTTTCAATCAACGTATCTAAAAAAGAGGCGATGAACGCTCCGGATCGCCGCTCGGCGACGGTCCGACCGGCCCAACGGCAAGGCGTGGTATAATAAAGACGTGAATTCAGTACGCAAAAACGCAAAACGATGAGGGAGAAGGATTGATCACCAAGAAAGCCAACTATCTAACTCATCGTGTCGCACATACACTGATCCTCAGTTCAATTGTGCTCCTGCTCTCCTGCTTGCATGCCTCCGCATCCGGGAATAGTGCGCCTGATCTTTGGTATAGCATCTTGATGCGAAGTGTACGGATCGGCTATGTCCACATTCTCACCAAATCAACTCGTTACGATGGTCAGAAAGCGGTGCAAACCAGCTCACATACGGTGATGCGATTGGACCTGATGGGCAATACGGTGGAGCAGGTGACCGATACCACTTCCATCAACGACCCGAAGGGAAGGCCGCTGCAGCAGGAGTATCGTATCTACTCCGGCGGCAGCACCTATCGGCTGGTCGCTGATTATGGGAACAAATCGGTGGATTGTAAAATCGATTCGGGTGGCGCAGTGAATACTAAAATCGTGCCCATACCCGCCGGCGCAAACCTGGTGGCCGATTCAACCAGTTTTACAATCAGCAAATCGGATGTGCCCGGCCAAAAGGCGACCGTTACCTATCTGGACCCTTTGACCGTCTCCTTCGAGACGGCGACCGTGGTCATTGGAAAAAAGGAAAAGGTTTCGACTGGTGGCGGCAAATCCACCGAATTGATTAAAGTTACCGCCAGTACGCCGATCGGCAAAATGGTATCGTGGCAAACGCGTTCGGGCGAGATGGTAAGGGCGGTGATGCCGCTCGGATTTACGATGGAGAAAGCGAGCCGGAAAATAGCAATGAGCATCGGAACGACCGTTCCCGGCACCCAGGTGACCGGCGGCGTTTCGGGTTCAATGTCAGTTTCCAGCCTGAAGAAGGGAAGTTCCTATTCTCCGCCCCCCGATTTTGCGCTGGCAACCGCCATTTCCGTCAAGACGCCCATTCAGGATCCCCGCACGCTCCAGAAAATGACGATCCAAGTTACTGGCGTGAATGACAGCATCCAAATCCCGAACGACAACTGGCAGCATGTTACGCCGATCTCGGGTGAAAAGGGAAGCTATCAGATATCGGTCAATGCCGTCGCGGTAGCGCCGGATCGCTCACTTACGCTTCCCATTACCGGGCATCCCGAACTGTTGCCCTATTTGCAGGACGGAACCTACCTGGCTATCCATAATCCAGCCATCGAGAAGCGGGCGGCCAAGCTCAAAGGTGACGATCAGAATGCCTATCAGGTGGTTATGCGGATTGCGGAGTGGGTGCATCGAACCGTTCGGCCCAACTACACCATCGGCGTACCGCGATCGAGTGTTGATATACTCAAGCGGCCGGTCGGGGTTTGCCGAGATTATGCCACCCTGTTCGCGGCGCTGGCTCGGTCGGTGGGGATACCGACACGATTGTGCGCCGGAATTGTATATGCCGAAGGCCGGTTTTATTATCATGCCTGGGATGAGTGCTGGCTTGGTCACTGGATTCCGGTTGACCCGACATTAGGGGGCACTTTTGTGGATGCCACCCACATTAAGTTCGCGGAGGGTGGCGCAACCAATATGTATCAGATTGCCGGCATTGTTGGCCACATACGGGTGAAGGTGTTATCGGCGGATTGGCCGACCGGGCGTTAAGAACGGCCGGACGATGAGAATTTGAGCGGAGGTTGTTTGCGACAAGGAAGGATTATGAGGACAGAATGAGCATACGTAGTTTTAAACAGCTTTTTACCCTGATTTTTGCACTAATATTGGCGGTTATTGGGATTGTGCTGGGGGCGGGGCTGCCCCGACTCCCCTCAATTGCCTCGTTTCCAAGCGGCGAGGAGCTGATGCGCTCCTATCCCGGCTATCTGTACTATACCATTATCGCTCTGGCGCTGGTCGGAATGCTGCTGGGCGTTATTTTGGGGCCGTTATTTGCGGGCGAGCTGGTGGCGATGGGCAACACTCTGGAGCACATATCGGCGCGTGACAAGATTGCGGTGGCTCTGGGCGCAATCGCAGGGCTACTGGTGGATACTCCTTTCTTCCTCTTCCTAAACCACACCCCGATCGGCTTCGCGATTGCGATTTTACTGGGGGTGGTGCTGGTCTATCTGGGCATACGGGCTACCTGGAGTATGAAGGAAGAGTTTCGCTTTATGTTTACCCCGCCAGCCATTCCATCAACCGACTCCAATGTGGATATGACTCATTGTAAAATATTGGACACCAACGTCATCATAGACGGCCGGATCGCCGATATCTGCCGCAGCGGATTTGTGGAGGGTCCGATCTATGTGCCGGGTTTTGTGCTGGATGAGCTTCAACACATCGCCGACTCGGCGGATGCGCTGAAGCGCGCTCGAGGGCGTCGCGGCCTCGATATTTTAAATGCGATGCAGAAAGAGTTGCCCCTCATCGTGCGCCAGCATGACGGACGCCTACCAACCACCCAATTTGAGGAGGTCGATTCGAGGTTGGTGATGCTGGCCAAGAAGCTCAACGGCGCCATTATCACCAACGATTTCAACTTAAACAAAGTGGCGGTGCTGCAGGGTGTGCGGGTTCTGAACGTCAATGAACTGGCGAACGCCTTGAAGCCGGTGGTGTTACCGGGTGAAGAGTTGCCGGTTCTCATCGTCAAAGAGGGCAAGGAGTCCAACCAGGGATTGGCTTACCTGGATGACGGCACCATGATTGTGGTGGAGGATGGCCGCAAGGCGATCGGTGAAAACCGGGTGGTGATAGTGACCAGTGTATTGCAAACGGTAGCCGGCAAGATGATATTTGCCCGCTTAAAAAACGGTGAGGACGAGGAGGAGCCGATTGACCGAAGTTACCGCATTGATACCGGCAGCCGGACGCGGCGAAAGGTTCGGTAGCCGCACCAATAAACTTTGGGTTGAAATCGGTGGGCGGCCGGTATTGGAATGGACTCTGTCCGCTTTTGAAAATCATCATCGAGTTCGTTTCATCGTTGTGGCCGCTGATGATGACAATCTGCCACGTGTGCGAAAGCTACAGGCTCAATTTCAGAAGCTGATTGCGGTGGTGTCCGGTGGGCGGACACGCGCCGAATCGGTGATGTGTGCGCTGGCCGCTGCACCCGGTTCCAGCGAGGTACTCTTGGTACACGATGCGGCCCGGCCCGCCGTATCGGCCGACTTGATAGACCGCGTGATCGAGGGAGCGGAGCGATGGGGGGCTTGTATTCCCGCCCTACCGATTTCCGATACGGTGAAGCGGGTGGACGGCCAACACACGGTTTTGGAGACGATACCTCGAGAGATCGCCGATGAGAAGATCGCGTGGCGCCTCTTTACGGCTCAGACACCGCAGGGCTTTCGGAGCGAGCGACTTCATCGGGCGTATGACCATTTACATCAGTTGGGCGGTCAGGTGACCGACGATGCCGGACTGGCGGAAGCGGCCGGCATCGAGGTGAAGGTGGTGGCGGGCGACCCGGACAACGTGAAGCTGACGAAGCCAACCGATCTTAACGACCTGATTCATATTCTGGCTCCGCGGTGGGCTCGATCAGGGATCGGCTACGACGTGCATCGGCTGGGAGCAGATCGCCCGCTGGTTCTGGGAGGCGTTATCATTCCGCACGACACCGGTCTGATCGGCCATTCCGACGCCGACGTGTTGATCCATGCGGTCTGCGATGCCTTGCTGGGAGCGGCCGCCTTGGGCGACATCGGGCACCATTTCCCCGATGATGATGCGGCGAACCGTGACCGCTCCAGCCTGGAATTCCTGACTGAGGTGAAGGCAACGCTGCAAAAATCCGGCTGGCATCCGCATAACGTGGACGCGACACTTTTGGCCGAAGCGCCAAAAGTTGCCCCCTATCGGATCAAAATGCAGGGAAACATCGCTCAGGCGCTGGGGATTGATGAGAGCTGCGTCAGCATAAAGGCCACCACCTCGGAGATGATGGGGTTCGTAGGCCGTCGGGAAGGGATGGTCTGCTGGGCGATCGCCACCATCATTCCGATATAGGTCATTTAAATTACAATTTTGGATCATACCATTTGACTTGAACCGTATATCCAATGATAAACAATTAGAAAGAGTTCAGTTCTGTGGGAGTGATTTTCGTTCGACCCCCATCCCGCCGAAATTGCCCGGAGAACTAAACTCTAACAACAATTACCGTAATGTCGTTACAGCGATAGAAGAGGATTAAAATGGAAATAGCGTTGAAATCAAGAAGCGCCGGCTTGCCGGAGAGGGCGCGCGCTTACGTGGACAAGAAACTGGCCCGGCTCGACCGTTACTTTCATGAAATTCGACAGGCCGAGATGGAGCAACGATTTGAACGAGGACAGTACATCGTTGAAGTGACGCTGATCGGTGACGGTATCACCCTGCGCGCGCAGGTGCGAAACAGCGATCTGTTTGCCGCTGTTGACAGCGTGGTGGATAAATTGGAATCGCAGATCACGCGATTTAAAGAAAAGATCATCGAACAGCACCGCAAGCCGAGTCCAATCCGCGAGGAGATGCCGGAGAACGAAACCGAGTCTCATCCTGCTCCGCGTATCGTGCGCCGAAAGCGCTACGTTATGAAGCCGATGCCGCCCGAAGATGCAATCCGCCAGATGGAACTGGTGGGGCATGACTTCTTCGTTTTTCAGAACCAAGAGACCGGCTTTATGAACGTGCTCTACCGCCGGCAAGATGGTGACTACGGACTCATTGAACCAGAACACTGACGCATATTGGTTTCGCCCTGATTTGAGGGCAAGCTATTGTGGAATTGAACGATTTGTACGCGATTTTTGCCCCGTTGAACGGACGAAGCCGGTATGCCGTGTCTGAGATATACCATTTGAAGAGATGAAAGGAAACATCGGGAAATGAAAATCGGGGTATTAACCGGCGGGGGCGATTGTCCCGGGCTCAATCCGGCGATCCGAGGCTTTGTGATGCGCGCCCTCGATTACGGGGATGAGTGCTGGGGCTTGCGGGATGGCTGGCGCGGTCTGGTGGAGAACATCGTGGAATCGGAGCCGCTGACGGTTGGAAGGGTTGAAGAGATCATTCGACAGGGCGGCACGATGCTGGGCTCCTCCCGCACCAACCCCTTTAAGGAGGGCCAGGAAGCAGACCTGGAGAAATGCCTAAGCCACATCCGCAGCAACCATTTCGATGTGATCGCGGCATTGGGCGGCGATGACACGCTGGGGGTCGCCAACCGGTTGTACCACGAACACGGCATCAAGACGGTGGGCATCCCGAAAACGATGGACAACGATCTCAGCGAGACGGACTACACCTTTGGCTTCGATAGCGCGGTCGCGGTGGCCACCGACGCCCTGGATCGCCTTAAGGACACCGCAAAGAGCCATAGCCGGATTATGGTGCTGGAAGTGATGGGACGCCATGCCGGCTGGGTGGCGCTCTACACCGCCATCGCGGGCGGCGCCGATTGGATATTAATTCCGGAACAGATGGAGCCTGCCGACCCCAAGGCGCCCGATGCGGCGGCGCATCGCACCCAGAAGCTTGCAGCGGAGCTTAATGAGATGGTCCAACACCTGAAAGCCGCCCGCGCCCGCGGTAAGAATTACGGCCTGGTGGTGGTTTCGGAGGGAGTGCAGGCGCCTAAACCGGCCGAAACTGAAGTAAAGGTGGATGCGTTTGGTCACATTATCCTGGCTGAGCAAGGCATCGGGCGCTACGTGGCGCAGTGGATCGAGAGCGAAACCAAGTTTGAGACGCGGGAGGCCTCAATCGGGCATATCCAGCGGGGCGGCGCTCCCACCGTTTTCGACCGAGTGCTGGCGACACGGCTTGGCATCAAGGCGGCCGATTGCATCCATGAGGGTCAGTTTGGGATGATGGTAGCCATTCGCGGCAACGAGATCGTGGCGGTGGACTTGAGGAAGGCGGTCGGGATTTCAAAAACAGTGCCGCTCTCGCTGTACAACGAGCTGAAGACCCTTTTTAATAAATAACGGCTTCTTTTAAAAACCAACTTAATGGCGCGGTTGAGGTTGCCCATGGATGTCGTCTGTTTAGGAGAGGCGCTGATTGATTTTGTGGCGCTGGAAGCGGGCGTCGCGCTCGCTCAGGCCAGCGGGTTCTTGAAAGCTCCCGGCGGCGCGCCGGCAAACGTGGCGGCCGGCGCGGCCAAGCTCGGCGCCAAGGCGGCTTTCATCGGCAAGGTGGGGGAGGATCCCTTCGGCCGTTTTATCGCGGCAACGCTCTCGGAGGCCGGCGTGGATACCGGCGGACTAATCTTCTCATCCGATCACCGCACCGGTCTGGCCTTTGTCTCTTTAAAAAAAGATGGCGAGCGCGAGTTTTGCTTTTTCCGAAATCCCTCCGCCGACATGCGGTTGACGGCGGAGGAGCTGCCGCGCAGTCTGATCGGCCGAGCGCAGGTCTTCCATTTCGGCTCTATCACTCTCATCCAGGAGCCAAGCCGACAGGCGACGCTCGAGGCGGCGCATATTGCCGTCGAGAATGGCGCTTTAATATCCTATGATCCCAATATCCGGCTGGCTCTTTGGCCGGAAACGAAAGCGGTGGCGGCTGGGGTCGCGTTGGGCATGCCCTTTGCCGACATCCTCAAGGTCAGCGAGGAAGAGCTGGTCACCGTGTCGCCCCGGTCGGGCACCGAGGAGGCGGCGGTCAATGATCTGTTCAATCGCTATCCGAAGCTGAGATGGGTGGCCGTCACGAGAGGACCGAACGGCGCCTCGCTGTACGATCGTCACGGCGTGATCCACCAGCCGGGGTTTACCGTCAATCCGGTTGATACGACCGGTGCGGGTGACGCTTTTACGGCTGGGTTTATCGTTGCGCTGCTCGATTACCGGCGAGGTGGGGGTGAAATCTTGTCCGCCCAGTTGGGGCGATTTGTGCCCGTCTTGCGGTTTGCCTGCGCGGCCGGCGCGATCACGACAACCCAGAAAGGCGCTATACCGGCAATGCCCTCGCGGGAGCAGGTTGAACAATTGTTGCGAAGCTATCGTTAACTATTATATTGGGTGAAACAATCGCCCTTTTCCGGGCGTCCAACCACCAGCAGGAGTTTTGTCAGTGAAGATTGAGGAATTTCGAAACGCAATCCGTCGTGAGTTCGGTCCCAACCTAGAGCATGCCACCCCGGCCAACGTGCGCGAATTCCTGGATCGGTTGGGTGAGCAATCGGTGAAGCGGATTAGGGGACGGATTGAACTCAACGAATCGAAAAGCACTTATGAAGAGATACTCAAAGATTTTTTCGACAAGGTGCTTGATTTTCCAAAGGACGAAGCCATCATTTTACTGTGGGTTTTGGCTTTTGAATGGGCTTTCTCCAATATCGAATTACAGCTTGCGGAGCGGTTGGATCCGCTGTTTCGGGATTGCGAATGAGAGGCATAAACCGGACAAAACGCCATTATCTGAGGATTACTAACTAATGAAGAGCATTCATGACCTATTGGAGATCGCGATTCGAAATCGAGCATCTGATCTCATTATCAAGGCGGGAGCGCCGCCCAGCTTAAGGGTGGACGGCCGCATCAAAATCACCGAGATGGAGCCGCTCACCGAGCAGGAGACGCAGGAGCTCGGCTACAGCATCATATACAGCGCGGCGCGGGACACCCTGCTTCATCGCGCCGAAAAGGAACCCAGCCCCGACCTCACCGACGGCGATGACGCCGACTACAAGATGCGGGAGCTTGAGAATCAGGCTGAGATTGACCTGGTTTTCACCATCCGCCACCTGGCGCGCGTGCGGGCGAACCTCTTTTTACAGCGAGGGGCGGTGGGCGCTGCGCTGCGCATCATTCCGCTGCACCCCTATACCATTGACGAGCTGAATCTGCCACCCATCCTGAAGGAGATCGCGATGAAGCCGCAGGGACTGGTGATTATCACCGGCCCGACCGGCAGCGGCAAGACGACCACCATGGCCGCCCTCATCGAAGAGATCAACCGACACCGGCCCTGCAACATCTTCACGGTGGAGGAGCCGATCGAATACGTTTTTACCGATAACCAGTGCGTGATCCACCAGCGGGAGGTGGGCAGCGATACCCGCTCCTTTTCGGCGGCGCTCCGAAGCGTGACCCGCCAAAGCCCGGATGTGATCGCAATCGGTGAGCTGCGCGATGCTGAAACGATGGATGTCGCGATCACCGCCTCCGAAATCGGGCATCTGGTGATCACCACGCTCCACACCACATCAGCCACCGGCACGGTGGAGCGGATCATTAATAGTTTTCCCATTCATATGCACCGTCAGGTGGCGGAGCAGCTTGCCTCATCCCTGCTGTGTATCACCTCGCAGCGCCTGGTGCATCGGGCGACCGGCATCGGTCGGCTGCCGGCGGTGGAGGTCATGAACAATTCGCCGACCATCAAAAAGCAGATCGAGGCCGGCGAGCACGGCGAACTTTACGCCTCCATTCGAGAGGGGCAGCATTTCGGAATGAACACGATGAACCAGGCGCTGGAGAAGCTCTACCAGTCGAAGCAGGTGACGTTCGAGGAGGCGATGCTCTACGCCGGCAACGAGCAGGAGCTGCGCCAGTTGTTGCGGCGGAACTAAGAGGGCAGGGGGATTTTAGGCTTCGCTACCGTGGTTTGATAGATTCTTTCTCCTCTTTTCCATTTCCTGAATTGCAAGAGTGATGTGAACATAGTTGAATTCGTCTATTGCTTTGGCAAGCGTCTTCGAGGATGACGGCGGACTGAGATGGCGGAACCGACACTGCATGTCTTTCAGAAAGCGGATGTATCCCTCGGCATTACTTGGATAATTCTCGAAAATCCACTCTCCGCTGTTTATTATGGGTAGGTCACTGTAGAATTGTTTGGATTTTGCTCCGCGGATGTAATTGTCCCACATTACAAAGAGTCTTGGGTTTACTAGATGCATCAATTTGGGTGCGCCAGTAAACTCGATACCCTTTATCGCAGATAAAGCCTCGAAAATTGTAGTGATGTCGGATTGATGCTTGTTCAGGTCAATAGAACCAAGCGTTTGGTTCTTTAGGGCATTGAAATTCTTGTCGAGATTACGAAGAGTCTTTCTGAATTTTTCAATGTCGAATTCCTTCACTGCATAGCGGAATCTTGCGAAGTTCCAAGTCGCGAGAAGAAGTATATGAGCTTCTATATCGAAGCCTTTGCTAATGAGATTGCTTGCCAAAGCGAAGAAATCTGTGCGTCGTTCCCGCCTATCAAATTCCTGAACACCTTCATTGAAAGTAGATTGCTTAATCATTAATTATCCTTTGTCAGTAGTGGCACATAACGTTTATCAGGAGGAAGTCACTTCGGTCACCCTCTATTAAAATTATGAAGTATCGAGTACGCGCCGAATGCAATGAAGCAAGAATGAATATAAAAAATAATGAGCATCATTTCCCTGCTTGTCAGACTCAGTAACGTAATTCTTAGAGTTCGAAACTAATATTTTCCTCGACATATTTTATGCCTAATGGAGATAGACACACTTCACCGGTGTTAACGTTATACTCAACAAATTTCTTGCGATGTAACGCCCCGAGTAGTTTAGTCCGATACTCTGTCCGATTTTTGTACTCAGTCCACTCAGCAAGCATGCCGGCCTGGAGAGATTTGGGGTAGCTGTCATAAAGCAAGAGGAGGGTTCGCTCATCAAATTTGAGACTCGTATTTAAAACTCTCTTCTTCCCGCCTATCTCCCAGACTGTTGCTATTTTCTTGCTGATGAGAGATTCGACGACCTTTTGTGCTTCGGTAACTGAAATATTGTGGAAAATGCGAACAAGTTCCGCCATAATCCAATCTGTAGCTGAGACAATAAGGAGAGCATCCATATGATTTGGATTGATATCACCACCAACGTGACCGACGCCTCGTTTATTCCGAATGTCATATAGAGCATTGAGAATTTTTGGAATGTGAAAGCGAACGCTATCTGGAAAGCCAGTAAGTGATTCAAACTTTCTTGTTGTTTGGCCAAAGTCTGTAATTCTTATGCCGAATTGAGAATAATTCTTCGGCGTGGAAGTGTGCCATTCAAGGATTCTCAAGACAACCTCACAGAACTTTCCACCATTTAATTCGGAAGGTTCATATTTTCTCTGAACGAAATTCATTTTGATTTCAATGTAACTTTTCTCAAGATGTTCAACCAATGGATCTGGAAGAGCTGAGAAAAGAGAATGGATTGAACTCGCGGTTGGCATCGGTGTTTCGCCTATTGTTGATTAAGCCGAGAACCCAAATCCTTTGTCTTGTTAGCAGACAAAGTATAAGAGCCTTTGGCATTCTGCACCAAATCTCCCTTCTTTACTAAATTATGAAGGGATTTTGTGAGATTTGAGGAATAGTTGTTTTTGTAGAAACCAGATGCTCCTTTCATCGCTGTGAGTATCGTTCCTCGATCATAGGTCTGTTCCTTTTTCACTAGAGATAAATAAGCGCAAGCTGCAATCACGAGATCTGGTTCTGTTTTTGCATCCAATTTTGCAGCAATATTTCCCATTGAAAGCTGAAGGTCTGATGATGGTGTGGATAATGTTGAACCATTTCCATCATTGACCGGTCGATATAGCTCGGAAACAGTTTTAAGGAGTTCAGGTACCTCTTTCTTGAGAAACTCCTCTGTTCCTTCATATTCCACTTCGATTTCTCCGATTCTTATTCTAATTTTACTATTCATTTGATTCTCCTTTAGGATTGTTTAGGAATCGCGGTTGCATTGTTGCTCGTAACATCCACCAGAAAAAAGTTGTGTCGCGCGCTCGGTATACATTAATGATGAGAGTCTATTTCTCGCTATTATCTAAATCAGTTGTTGCGTTCATCATTTGAAATAACCAAACGCAATATTGGCCAATTGGATGAAGAAATTACCCGCCACTTTTTTCATTACATCCGTTGGGTGCGTACGCATTGGTATAACTCGCAAGCAGGTCTGATTCTTCTGCTGTTCGTGCTGATTCAGTCGTGTTTAGATGAACATGAACATGCGTTGCACCTTTGTTCACAATGCACTTTGCTTGATGGTGATTATCGCTTATGCGGTTACCGAGGTCGCCTTGTCCGATATAAATAGGGACCCATCTGTTATTCACAATCTTCGCAAAAATATAGTTGCCATTTTGATTTACGTTGAAACTAGTCGGCAAAGAATAAACGTGGTAAGTATATCTCTTTCCGCTTGCTCCAGTCCAATCGCAGGTTTCGTTAGTTGCCATGATATGATTCCTTTTACTTATGAATGTAAGCGCAAAACATTTCAGATAACGTTTTGCGGGAAGAATTCGTGTTATGCATCCATCTTCTTCATATTAGCGCAGCATGAATTCTTCCCACTCGCAATGCGCACCAAACGCTAATTTCGAACATTCTCCAGAGTCCGCACCCGCCGCTACGCTCCCAAACTACTTCGATTCATCTCCCGATATGGTTTTGCCTAAAATGCGGTAAGAGGCCATCCGCCCGCAATCGCTCCGCCAAATCATTCATAGATACCGCCGGCTCAGCCTTGCGCTCGGCGATGACCGCGAGGTCGTGAAGATCGGCAGTAGAGGCGCGGCAAGCCGTGCCCCTACAAGTACTCCTCAACAGGAATTATAACGGCGGTCTTTTGGCCCTTTTCATTGACCATTGTATTGCGGCTGGAATTTTTTGCTCACCATTCACCCAATAACCTGAAACATTATATCACGCCTAGCGGACAATTGCAACCAGCTTTTGAAAGAGTTCAGTTTTATGGGAATGTTTTCTAGCAGCATTAGTCTCCCCCACCCCAGCCCTCCCCCACGAGGGGGGAGGGAGTTGATTATTGCGGTGGGGCTGATGCTATTAACCGAATCAATCTCCTTCCCGCCCTGATCTACACTAATTAAAGAGGTGGAAAGTGTCTCACTCTATATTGGCACATATGGAATTCGCTATTTCAGCAGCGCTTGGGTAATCTTGGCGGCTCGGGTGGGGCCGAACGCAACCAGGATTTGACCGACCTTCCGCTCATCCATCTGCCGAAAAAGCGGGATAAGCTCGCTGTCGGGGAGCTTAATCAATATCTTCGTGGCCTCGCTCGGATCCATCGTATCGTAGATGTTGGAGAGCTGATAAATCCGCTTTGGATTTATTTGGGTGGATGGTTTGGGTGGCGCCACCGGCGGCGGGGTTGGAGAGGAGCTGCTGTTCAGGCTGATATGGGTGGCCTGCGTCGGAGCAACAGCAGCGGACGAGGCGCTGGAGACGGGTTGAGATTGCTTTGTCGGCTTTTTCGGCGCGCTCGGCTGATAGAGCTTAACCGCAGTGAGGATGCGAGCCAGCGCCTTATTTTTGGTCGCTAATTTCTGAACCGGTATCACCTTCATTTTAGCCAGCCCATAAACGGCCCCGCCGATGATCAGCAGCGGAATCAGTATCGCCAATGCAATCTTGATGAGCTTCTTCATCGCGGTCGCCCGTTAATCAATACTTTCTGCACAGCGCCATGAAATGAGAAACGTCTCAATTCGATTGCCTCTGCCCGAGCAGGCTTAAAACCCGCTGCACGTAGTTTTGGGTTTCAGGATATGGGGGGATTCCGCCATATTTCGCCACCGCCCCCACGCCGGCGTTGTAGGCGGCCAGCGCAAGCGACAGATTGCCGTTGTAGTGCTGGAGCAAACCGGCCAGATGCTGGGCTCCCGCCGCCACGTTTTGTTCGGGATTGAAGGGATCGGTTAGGCCGTACTGCTTTACCTCGTCCGGCATCAACTGCATCAGCCCCATCGCGCCGGCCCGCGAAATGGACTGGGGGTTGCCGCCCGATTCGGCGGTGATGACTGCGTTGAGCAGCGCCGGATCCAAACCGTTTAACGCCGCGTTGCGCTCAATGAGGGACTGCAGCTCCGGAGTGTGGAGCAGCGAGTTTGGCGAAAGCGAAATCTGGCCGGCCGCTCGCGCCAAATCTACATTGAATGGCGCTGTTGAGTTATCGCTGGACTGCAGCGCCGGAGTTTGCGGCGGGGACAGGCTCTCGATCCGCCCCTCGATCGCTTGAATGCGAGCCAGTGCGGTCTGGAAATCGGCATTGATGCTCATGGTATTATTACCTCATCTTCGATGAAACCGTGCGGCGCATAAGGGCCAGATCGTCGAGTTGCGCCTGTTCGGATGATAGCAGCGATTGCCAGTGCGCATCCAGCGCCTTTTGACGCAGACGGCTAACGACCTCCCGATCGGTGCGCGCCTTGACCAGATCACGGCGCGCCTGTTCGGTGCTTCGCTTTGCCACGTCAAGATCGTACTGCGCCCGGCCGACCCGTCCATCCAGCGTCTGCAGGTAACGCTCGCGCTGAAGGAGCAGATCGAGGCGCCTACCCCACGAACTTTCGGTAGCGGTGATGGGACTCAACAGTACCCGCTCCTTCTCATCCAGAATAGCGTTCAGCTTCGCCTCCGCTTCCGCTTGAGCCGCCAACTTTAAAGCCAGCTTCTGTTCAGCCATATCTTCCAATCGCTCTCGGACGCTGAGCAATGTTTGAAGTCGAAACCTAAACCGTCTCATTGTCGAACTCACTGATCAACTGTTGCTGGGTTTGGGAAAAGTTCACGTTCTGATCCGGCGTTTGCTGGAGGAAACGGCGTATGTCACCGATCCTACGCTTGGCGGTGTCAATGATCGGGTTGCTGCCCTCCACATAAGCGCCGATATTGATGAGGTCTTCCGCCTCCCGATAAACACTGAGGATGGAACGGAAGGTTCGTGCCGCTGCCTGGTGTTGAGGGCTGATCACATCGTTCATCACCCGCGAAACGCTCTGCAGCAAATCAATGGCCGGGTAGTGGCCCGCGTTCGCCAGCGCCCGGCTGAGCACGATATGACCATCCAGTATGCCGCGGGCGGTATCGGCGACCGGTTCGTTCATATCATCGCCGTCCACCAGCACGGAATAGAGGCCGGTGATGCTGCCCCGATCGGAGTTCCCGGCTCGTTCCAGCAGGCGGGGCAGCAGCGCGAAAACCGAGGGAGTATATCCCCGTGTGGCAGGCGGCTCACCAATCGCCAATCCGACATCCCGCTGTGCAGTCGCCAGGCGGGTCAACGAATCCAAGATCAGCATTACATCGCGCCCCTGATCCCGAAAATATTCAGCAATTGCAGTGGCCACCATCGCTGACTTTAGCCGCAAAATGGGAGGTTGATCCGAAGTAGAGACCACCACCACCGAGCGCTTCAGGCCCTCTTCTCCCAAATTTTCTTCAATGAAATCACGCACTTCACGGCCTCGCTCACCGGTCAATGCGATGACGTTTACATCGGCGGCGGTGTTGCGGGCGACCATCCCCAGTAGAGTGCTTTTCCCGACTCCGGATCCGGCAAAGATGCCCATTCGCTGCCCCTTGCCGATCGTGAGCAGGCCATCAATTGATCGGATACCGACTGCCAGCGATTGGGTGATTCGATTCCGGCGCAATGAGTTCGGCGGGGACGCATTCACCGGATACTGGATGCTGCAACGCGGCATCGGCTTGTCATCCATCGGCGTGCCGAAGCCGTTCAATACCCGCCCTAGTAGTTCCGGTCCCACGCTCACTCGGTGAGGCGTTCGGAGGGCGATCACCTCATTTCTGGCTTTTATGCCCTCCATCTCTCCGATCGGCATTAAAAGAACCCTGGAATCACGAAAGCCCACCACCTCAGCATAGATAGGATCGGTGTCGTGGCGGGATTTGGCAATTCGACAAAGCTCGCCGATCATTGCGCTGGGCCCAATCGCTTCAATGACCAATCCAACAACCTGAATCACATGACCATTTATCCTTACCGGATCGAATCGTGAAATCCGTTCGCGATACCGGCTGAGGTCAATTGCCGGTTGCGGAATCTGATCTATCTGCATCAGCCTGGTCGCCAACTCATCCATTTAAGCCGCCTCCGGCAACTCCGCCTCATCCGTCACCGGCGGTGTCAATCCGTTAATCACCGTTTCAAACTCCTCGATCTGTGTTTGGATGCGCGCATCAATCGTCCCGGCTGCCGTATCCATCACGCATCCGCCTCGATCAACGCGACGATCCTCGATGATCTCCAAGTGTTTGCAACCGTCAGCGACGGCCAGTATATCTTGGCGCGCCTGGTCAACGGTCGGCAAATCCTCCGGGTTTACACGGATGACCAACTCATGGCGATCGGTTGCTCTTCGTAAAGCGCCGCGAATGATTGCAAGCACCGCGTCGCTCTGCTGTCGAACTTCTTGGTGGATGACCCGGCGGGTCAGCTCGAGCACCATTTCCACCACCTGAGGCTCCACCTCCTGCCAGATTTGCCGGCGCCGCTCCTCAATTTTATTTATGAGGTGGATGAGGGCTTCCCGATACTTAGAGCGGAGGTCGTCAAATTCGGTTTGAATTGCGAGCCTCGCTTTTTCACTGCCGGCCTTGAACCCCTCGTCATACCCAACTTGGTAGCCTTGAGAGCGGGCGTCCTGCTCGATCTGGTGAGCCTTGGTCATCGCTTCCGCAATGATGGCGTTGGCTTGGTCAGCCGCTTTGAGCCGATAGATGGCGAATTCAAGCGGCTCGCCCTCCCGCTCGACCCGGGCCTTCCGCTCCTGCTCCGCGATTTTGGTTACATCATGAAGTTGAAGCGGCTGCGGCTCAGCGTCATTCATATCGGAAGCGGGTTCCGATGAGCATAAATCGGTAAATGGTGTCGTTTTTTTTGTCATTGATTTTCAATCATCGAGCTGCAATCGTAGAGCTAGACCACGATTTCGTCTCCGCCGCCGCGTGCCACCACGATCTCCCCGGCATCTTCCAGTTTGCGGATGACATTGACGATCCGCTGTTGGGCCTCCTCCACGTTTCGCAGCCGCACCGGTCCCATGAACTCCATATCCTCCTTGAGCATCGTTCCCGCCCGCTCGGATAGGTTCTTGAATATCCGATTCTGGACCTCTTCGCCCACGCCCTTCAAGGCGAGCGCCAGCTCTTTGGTATCCACCTCGCGCAGTACCTTCTGGATGGCGGCATCGTCCAGCAAGACGATATCCTCAAACACGAACATGAGTTGCTTCACCTCTTCCGCCAGCTCTGGACTGGTCTCGGAGAGGTTTTCGAGGATCGTTTTTTCGGTGCCGCGGTCCACCCAGTTCAACATCTCTACCAGCGACTTCACGCCGCCGACCTTCGAGAAGTCCTGAGCGGCGATGGAGGACAACTTGCGCTCAAGTACCCTTTCGATCTCCTTCACTACCTCCGGCTGAGTCCGATCCATAATTGCAATCCGGCGAGCCACCTCCGCCCGTGCTTCTTGGGGCAGCCCGGAAATCACAGCCGCCGCCTGATTGGGGTGCAGGTGCGCCAAAATCAGGGCGATGGTTTGAGGATGCTCATTCTGGATGAAGCTGAGCAACTGGCTCGGATCGGCTTTCTTGGCGAAGTCGAACGGCAAGACCTGAAGGGCTTCCACTACACGTCCAACAATCTCGTTGGCGCGCTCCGGTCCGAAGGCTCCCTCTAAAAGCCGTCTGGCGCTGGACATGCCGCCCTCATGCACCACCTCCTGCGCCCGGCACATCTCACGAAACTCGGCGATGACGGAATGCCGCGATTCGGGCGGCACCTTGCCCAGCTTTGCCACCTCCACCGAGATCTGCTCAACGTCCTCATCCTCCATGTGAACCAGTATCTTGTTGGCCGCATCAGACCCCAGCGACACAATGAGAATGGCCGCCTTTTCCCGCGATCGGGTTGTAGTTTGTCGATTCACCGCATCCTCCCCGAAATTCCGTAATAGGCCGCTTTAGTCTTCACGCAACCAGATCTTCAACAGCATGGCCGCGGTTTGAGGCTTTGTATTGATCAGGTGGACAATGCTGGCCAGGTTGGCATCAAACGCATCACCGATCATCTCAAAGGTATGGATACCATCCCCGGAAGAGAGTCCGATCACGGCGCTCCCACCGCCGGCCAGCGCTTCCGTGACGGTGGTGCCTGGCTGCGGCCCTTCCTCGATCGCCGGATTTAAGTTATCGGGAGTGGCGGCCAATGCCGGTGTGTTCTGCATTGCCGCCGCTCTGGGCTCAGCTCGCGTTGTTAGGAGGGGAACTCGACCCTCGGTTGCACCGGCCAGCGCGAGCTGTTGAGCGGGAACAAATCGTTTGAGGCTTTTGCCTAGGATGAGTAGAAGCGCTAGGATCACCAAAAGCGGCACCCCGTAGCTTAAAATCGCTTCCAGCCAACTCGTTTCGGTTGCAGCGCGAGCGGCCGCCTGCTCCTGTCTCTGAAGGGAGTGATCGAAGGCGATCTGCTCCACCGTAACCTGCCTTGTAGCGGCATTGGTCGGATCAATACCGATCGCGGTTTCCAACGCCGGTTTGATGGCGGCCACATCCTGTGACGGCACCGACTTGTCCACCAGCACGCTAACGGTCAGCCTTTGAATTTTCCCGGGCGCCTGCACGGTATGAGTGACGTCCTTGCTGTTCTCCATGTTTTTCACCGAGACGCTTCGGGAGTAGGTGCCGGATTGGGTGGTGGAGGCGGCGTAAGTGGGGATTCCGTTGCCGGCTGCTCCGCCTAAATTGCTGGTGACACCGGCCGGCGCGGGTGCGCCAAGCTGACCGCCGCCCTTCAGCGATTCATCGGTTTCATTAACCGAGGTTGGGGCGCCCGGCTGTATCGTCTCGGAGGTGGTATCTTGTTTGTCGAAATTCAGCTCGGCGTGAACGATCACGACCGATTTTCCCGGCCCCAGCGTCCGATTTAACACCAACTGAAGCTCTTTGGTCAGTTGCTCCTTGTAGGCCATCTGCTGTTGGAAACGATTGTTGGCGCCGCTTACCGCTGAACCGGCGCTCGATTCATCCCAGAGCAGGTTGCCATTTCCATCCACCACCGTTACATTTTTAGAGTGTAAGCCGGAGAAGGAATGCGCGGTGAGAAAGACGATGGCTTGTACGTTTTCACTGCTTAATTGCTGGCCCGGTCTCAAGTTCACCATTACGCTGGCGGTCGGCTGACTTTGATCGGAAACGAACGGAGAGTTATTGCCCGGCGCAAAATGCACACTGGCCGAGCTGACCTGAGCCATGGACATAATGGCCTTCTCCACTTCGCCCTCGGTCGCACGCATAATCATCTCCGTCTGCATGGCTTGTGTTTGGCCAAATGGAGCCTTGTCCAGCAACCCGTAGCCGATCGGCCCCTGCGAGGGCATGCCCTCTTTTGCAAAGTTAACCCGCATCTGATCCCGATCCTCGGACGGGACCTCGAGGGTGGTGCCGCCGTTCGTTAGTAGGTAAGGGATGTTTTTTTGCTGTAGCTCTGAGGTGATTGAACCCGCGTCGGTAGGGGACAGCCCGGAGTACAGGGTGACGTAATCAGGCGAATTGGCCCAGTAAAGCAGCACCACCCCCAGTACGAAGGTGACCGCTGCGATGGCAATGATCATTCGCTGATTGGCTTTGCTGGTATTCTGCCAGAGCTCTTTTAATCGGTTGATTCGTTCCACCATTCCTCCTCCACTCCCATCTCAGAGGATATCTTTGCTCTTGCTATCATCCTTGGCAATTTCCATTGATTGAGTGGCAATGAGCCGTTTAGTGAGACCGCACCATCCTGGTTTTCATCCTGCCATCCTGGCAACCCTCTCCGTTATAAAACGCGGTAAATTGTAATATTCAATGTAATGAGCTAACCGCTTCGCAGGTCAATCATTTTGACAATCAGACGGCCGCTAAACCTGCATCTGCATGATCTGCTGGTAGGCGTTCACGATCTGATTTCGTACCTGAACCGCCATGTCCAAAGCGATGTTGGCCTTTTCAACCGTGATCATCAGATCGTGCACATCCATATTTTTGCCCTCGGAAAATTGTTCCACCTTTTGAGCTGCATTGAGCTGCTCTTGATTCACATCATTCAGCGCATTATTCAAGACATCGCCGAAACTGCCGCTGCCCTCTACGGGAATCGTCAATCCGGCGCCCTGCTGATTTTGAATGGCTCCATTTGCACCGGCACCAATCGAATTGAGTTGCACTGGGTTTCCCTCCTTTTCTGCGCGCCCCGTTACGCCTGTCCGATGCTCAATGCCTTGACCTGCATCTGCTTGGCGGCGTTCATCGCGGTCACTCCGGCATCATAAGCACGGTTGGCGGCGATGAGATTGACCATTTCCATAACGGGCTGCACGTTCGGCATCATCACATAGCCGTTCTTATCCGCATCAGGGCTGCCCGGCATATAGACCCTCCGAAACGGACTCATATCGGAAACGATCGCCGCGACCTTCACCCCATCACCAGTGCTGTGGGATATCGGATCACCCCGCATGGAATCGAGGATCGAGCGGAAGGAGTTGCCTCCTCTCGATTCAAAGATAACTTCCTCCCGGCGATAGGGCAACCCATTGGCGGTGCGGGTCGTGTTTGCATTGGCGATGTTGTTGCTGATGACATCCATCCATACCCGCTCCGCGGTCAGACCGGATGCACTTACATCGAGCGATGAACTGATTCCCATATCCTATCCCTTTGGTGTTCCATTGATCACTGATTTAAGGCTGGTAAAATAGTCGGTAACGTATTGTGTCAGCGCCTCAAATTTGATCGTATTGGCGGCCATTTGCGCCATTTCGTACTCGAGATCAACGTTGTTGCCGTCCGGCCGCTCCGAGGTGTTGTTCTCGGTGATAATCCGGGGCTTGATGCGCGGAGGTGGGCAGCCGGCCGGCACATCGAGGGTATCGGAGCATGTGTTACCGGTTCCTTCCGGATCGTTGAGCGCCCTTTTCAACTGATCCTCAAACTCTACCCATTGCCGTTTGTAACCGGGGGTATTCACGTTTGCGATGTTTTCGGCCAGAACCTGATGGCGCAATGCCAGCCCATCCAGTGCGGTTTGGGCGGCAAAAAGCGGTGCACTTGAGAAAAGCCTTTCGAGTACTGCCATCCTCTACGATCCTTTGTTTCGGCCGGCTGCTGACACTAAATCCGGCTCTCCATCCGAGCGATAACGGCTGACACCGGTATTATTGGCAGGGGATCATGAAAACTTTAGGTAGAGCGGAGAGCCGTTACGACCGGCTGGCTGTTGAAATTTCGTCGGCGTCCGCCGCTTCGTCATTCCCGCCTGCCTATCGAAGGTATGTATGCGGATGTTCCGGATTCCGGGTCCGCTTTGCTACCCGGAACGGTGACCGGGTGGGGATGACCGTATTTTCCAACCTTCTCTTAGGTTTGTGAAGGGTGATTTACTGTGCGCCTCCAGCCTAACCGCAGTGAATGAATCAGCCAAAATGTCTGGTATAGTCCATTCCAATGGGGTGAGATGTTAAGTCTGGATTTCCGCTTAAGATGAAAAACTCCGTTCTGTTGATATATTTCAAAGAAATCCGCGAGACGTTACGAGACCGGCGCACCGTTTTTACCATGATCATTTCGCCGCTGATCGTGATGCCCGCGTTTTTCGGCCTGATCGGCGGCTTCATCTCGCATCAGGCCGCCGGCTACTCCCATGCGGTCGAGCCGGTTGCGGTGATCGGCGCCTCCGCCAACGATCCGATTGTTCAATCCCTCTCTCACGATCGGCACCTGATCCTCATCCCGATGGATCCGCGAACGGCGCAGGGGGAGATGCGATCCCACCATCTGCGGGCCGCGCTCATCCTGCCGCTGAACACCGCAACGCTTTTAAAGAACGGCACCCCGATCAAGGCACGGCTCATCTTTGATCCGGCCAGCGGCCCTTCCCGCGCCGCCGCCGACCGGATAAGGTCTGATCTGCAAAAAATGGAGCGTCGCATTGTGCGACAGCGGCTGCTGGCCAAGTCACTGAATCCGGATTTGATCACGCCCTTGAAAATTGAAACCAATGTGATGAAGGGAAGCGCTTCGCTGGGCAATATGTTCCTGGGTGGCCTGCTCCCCTACATCATCGTGCTCTCCGCCTTTTTCGCCGGAGTGGCGGCCGCCTTCGATCAGGTGGCCGGAGAAAAGGAGCGCGGAACGCTGGAGACCATCTTGGTCGCGCCGACCGATCGGCGATCTATCGTGCTCGGCAAATTCCTGGCCGTCTTCACCGTCTCGCTGGTGGCGGGGATATCCTCCATTGCCGGGTTGGTGGTCGCCTTGACCAGCGGGATTTCGGCCTTTCGCTTCTTTGCTGCCGGTGGAGTCTCCATGTCGCCGAAGGCGGCGGCGGTGACATTTCTGGTCGTGGTTCCGATTTGCGTGCTGTTTGCCGCGGTGCTGATCACCGTATCCACCTTCGCCCGAAACCAGAAGGAGGCGCAGATGTACCTCTTGCCTCTTTCGACCGCGGTAACGGTACCGGCCGTCCTGTCGCTGGTGATGAGCAGTGAGGTGAGCCAGCCGATCTCCCTGATTCCGGTGCTGGGAAGCTCGCTCATCATCAAGCAGGCGATGATGGGCATCTACGATCCAGTCTTCATCTCACTGGCGATCGGCTCTTCCACCGTTTATGCCGGTTGCGCTCTCTGGCTCGCCACCGCCATGTTCCGGCGGGAGTCGGTGCTGCTGAAGGCCTGATGGCCGATCAGCGCTCTCCAACGGCTTTTCAACAACCTTTTAACGCCATCTCATGCAGGAATTCCGGCTCCGCTCTCGAAGATTCCCGATTGTCCTACAGCCTTGATCTACAACACGATTTTGGGCCATTGTACAATATCTCAATCAGCTTTTAATTTTTAACCAGGAGGAACGAACGATGAGCCTTTACCAACCTAAAAAAAGCGACCGATTCACCTTCGGCTTGTGGACGGTGGCGAACCGTGGCCGCGATCCGTTCGGTGAGGCGGTGAGAGAGGCGGTGACGCCGATACGGGCGGTTCAGGAGCTGTCGAAGTTGGGTGCGTATGGGGTAAACCTGCACGACAACGATCTGGTGCCGATTGATGCCGCACCGTCTGAGCGCACCCGTATCATCACCGAATTTAAAAAAGTGCTGGCCGACCACGATATGAAGGTACCGATGGCGACCACCAACCTGTTTTATGATCCGATATTCAAAGACGGAGCCTTCACCAGCAACGACGCTAAAATCCGCGCCTATGCGGTTCAAAAGGCGATGCGGGGGATTGATGTCGGCGTCGAACTGAATGCCGAGATCTACGTTTTCTGGGGTGGACGAGAAGGCACCGAGGTGGAATCCTCAAAAAATCCGGTGGAGGCGTTGAAGTGGATGCGGGAGTGCCTCAACTTTCTGATCGGCTACTGCAAGGATAACCGCTACCCGCTGAAATTTGCGCTGGAGGCAAAGCCCAACGAGCCTCGCGGCGATCTCTATCTCTCGACTACCGGGGCCATGCTCGCCTTCATCGAGACGCTGGATGATCCGGCAATGGTGGGCGTAAACCCGGAGGTGGCCCACGAAACGATGGCCGGCCTGAACTTCGTGCACGCGGTGGCTCAGGCGATTGATCGTGGAAAGCTATTCCATATTGACCTGAACGGGCAAAAGATGAGCCGATTCGATCAGGATCTGCGGTTTGGCTCTGAAGACATTAAGACCGCCTTCATGCTGGTGAAGCTGCTTGAAGATTCCGGCTATCAGGGATCACGCCACTTCGACGCCCACCCCTATCGGACAGAAGATGACGCCGGCGTTTGGGACTTCGCGGCCGGTTGCATGCGAACCTACCTTATCCTGAAGGAAAAGGTGCACCGCTTCAACCAGGATGAGGAGATTCAGGCCATTTTGCGGAATTTGACGGCCGACCCGGAGAAAATAGGCTCGTCCCTGCATGCCTACTCCAAAGCGAACGCGACGCGAGTCGGTGGCCTTGCGATTGACCGCATTGCCACTGGCAAGCGCGGATACGGCTACGAAAAGCTGGACCAGCTCACGATGGAAATTATCATGGGCGTCCGCTGATTGGGCTTTTGGAGGATGTTGAAAAAGTCGTCGGGTGGGCTGATCACTCATTTCTCAATTTAACCCACAGTCAGAGCCGCGAGCGTGAGCGAGCGGAGCGGTATAGCATTAGCACGTTGGCGATCGTGTTCTGCTGCGCGCCCCCGTTAA
>JAKBZR010000153.1 GCA_021842405.1 bacterium | reverse complement strand
TCTAACCAGCACCGGGGCTACTGCTCGCGCCAAATCGCCCTCCGAGGTTCGTGCCGTGATATTCAGCAGATAAACCCCCGACGGAACCGGTTGGTTATTATTGTCGCGTTGATTCCAATTTAGTTGATTATTCCCCGAGACGGCCGCTCGGCCGAACTGCAACTGACGGATGACACGACCATCCGCCGTTCGGATATCGGCGTTTACCTGAGCCGCCTCCGACAAATTGAAGGCGAAATTGATGATGCCCGCCGCTCGACTCGGTTGTGCAACCACACCGGTAATCCGCAATGCTCCAAAGTACTGGGGTTCCGCAATGATCTGAAAATTTCGGGTAGTGGTATTCCCCGGATTGAAAGTATAGGATGAATTCGTCCGCATGAAAATGCGTTGATTCGTTACCGTGTCCACCAGAGTCAAATTCACTTTCCGAGAAACATTCGCCAAGTTGTTCCAGGTCAAGGTGTAACTTCGGTTAGGTTCCGGCAAGTTTACGCTGATATTCCAGGTATTTTTCTGATTCACGCTGCGGATATCGCTCAGATATTCACCTGAATTTGGACCCCAATCTTGATGAGTAAAGCCAATTGACATCGCCCTGGTGGTGCCGAAATCGGGTGGTCGGACTGCATCGAGCGCGGACCGATAGGAATTTGATCCGTTTGTTGCCTCACCAAGCGTGGCGGTTGCGGTGTGCCCTGCGTTATCATTTAGAGACAGCGAGGCCAGCCAACCATTTGTCCCCAGCGAGTTGCTGCGAGTGATCTGCGCACGGCTGGCATCCGCTGCACGGGTAGGTGAAGGAAATGTCAGCATCAAGCCCTCCGATACGGTGACATTGATCCAATAGCCGTGCAAAGGTTGCAAGGTGCTCGCGCTGAAATAACCGGTTAAGGACGAATAATCCCAGATGCCGGTCAGCCCGGCACCTCCAGCCACCCATCCGTTGGAGATCGCGGTTGGCAAATCAACCGGTTGATTGTTGGAGAGATGTTGAAATTGGAGTTGGTTCACACTAATCGAAATATTGTAGGGATCGCCGATCTGGTTCCAACCATGTACCAGTCCGATCGTCACATCTTGCTCAACGCCGGCCGTTACGCCGTTGATCATCACGGTGGTCTGGGTTGGAAAATCCTCCCAGTATCCCAAACCGTATGTAATGGCGCCCATTGTCGGTGAGCGCAGGTACTTATCGGTACCGGTTTGCGTTTGCAGCCATCTTGCCATCAGCAGATTGCTGTCGGTGAACATCGGCTTGCCGGTTGTCGGATCCAGCAAAGCGGCGGCCGGGTCGGTCGTCAGCGGCCGAACCGGGAACGAAATCATGGCCGGACCGGCTGGAAAAGTATAAGATTGCTTGGTGATGGTGGGGCTGGTATACAAAATTGGAACGTATTGATTAAACGCGATCGTTACCACGCGGGTGGTTTTGTTATTATTCGAATCGGTAAAAGTCAATGTCGCATCGGTCGGCTTTCCAAAAAAGGAAGAGGATGGGATGATGCCGCCGAATGCTCCATCCGCAACCTGGATGGGGGAAGAGGTGGTTCCGTTTGCGGTAATTGTAATGGTGCCCGTATCGGCTCCCACGATCGTGCCCCAAAAGTTGTTGGCGGTATTGGAACCCAAAGCACCGGTTCCAGAAGCACGTGCCGCAAAATAGACGCGGGCAAAACTATCGTTAACCGGAAAATCCATCGCCACCCGCATCTGACCGGTGGAGAGCGCCCCGCCGATATTGTTGAAAAATGTCGGCGCCACCGTGCCCAGCCCATTGACAATGGATACCTGCTCATATTGAGCACCAAGATAGAGGCGGTTTTGGAACTGGTAGTCCCAGTAGATCGGGTAACAGGTGCCGGAGAGGTTGACCTCATTGCTGGGCGTGGTCACCCCATCGCCGGTGGTTTGATAGTAAACTAAGATTACGCCGATTGAATAGTCATCATTGCCAGCTTGAGGACGGATGGGCACCGTGTAGGCATAAAGCTTGTTGCCGGGGGTCACGCTTGTGTCCAGCACATATTGCCGAGAGTACCAGTCGGCAAATGATGAGCCGTCAACGGTTGATACCCCGTCGGCTAAGAGCGCCTGTCCGGCCAGCGAAATCAGGTCTGGAATATTGCCTGCCAATGAAACGGTGTATTGGGGATAGTAATAATTATCGTTGAACGTTTTAAAAAAGTTGGGATCGGCGGCATAGACCTTCAGCCAGGCCGACGATGACATCTGCAATCGTGGGTAGAGCATTCCCCCTAGCGATGAGGTCGGTATCGGCTGATTTTCCTGTGAAATGGGGAAGAATCGGTCGTTGCCCAGTGCCGGCTGGTTTAGTATGTCGTATAGGTCGAGTGCGCTGTAGAGCGGATCACTGATATCAAATGTATCGGAAAAGCCGGCTTGTCGAAGGGTGGAGACAACCTGGGGGGCGGCGGCGATCGTCACCGCTCGTGCCATTCCACGCTCCCAGGCATCATAATCCATCACCGTCGGGCCGCGAAATGCGTGCGCCATCATCTGAATTAAATTCAGTATCACCGACTGAGAGGAACTATAGACCGGAAACAGGATCTCGTTGTCGGTTACATCGTAAATCCCACCCGACAGTGCGTCCCGATCCCCCAGTGGTGAGGGCAGACTCGCCTCACTGACGATCTTAACGGTACCCGACCAAGCCGGAGCGCCATAAAGCTGAACCAATACCGGGTATGCCGCCTGCACCACCTGGTTGATAAATGTCTGCTGGCTGCTGGTCCATCCTACCGGCACGAAAGTTAAAGTTCCGCCACCGTATGCGCGAGTATGGAGAGGAGGCAACACCAGCCGCCCATTGGTCCTCAAAATAACCACATCGCTGACGCCCAGATGCGGTGGATGTTTGATATAACCGATCCGTTCCAAAAAGCTGAATTCGCGCTGGAGGTCGGTATCCCGCGCGATTCGAATTCGGTTGACGGTTTGCATGACCGTCTGCTCCACCGCAGCGCGGTCACTCAACGTTGGCACATTAATTACCAGCGCTGATTGCGGACCGGAACTGATGGTGGCAAAATGCTGATTGACAACGTTATGATAAATGACTCCGCTGGCATTCGCCCCATTGACACTGCTTATCAATAGTACAATAGAGAAAACGCCAATCCATCTGATATGAGGAGCAGTGATTTTAAGATTTATATCGCGCTTTTTCAATCATGCCTCCGGACCAGTTTGAGCAGCCAAGTGCTCAGTTTATGCACCGTTTCTCCGCTCAAGCGTTTTTCACCAAGTTCCGCCTCGAATCCTGCCTATAATACCCTCCAATGAGCCATCCAGCTTATGGAGTAAACTTGTAGAGTGGGCTGACCGACAACTCCGTGTTGCTGGAATCGTAAGCAACCACCAGCCAGTAGTACACATGCCCCGATTGCAACGCCGGGCCATCGTAGACGGTGCTGTTCGTGCCGGCACCCACCAGGCTGTTTCCCGGATTGCTTAGATCGGCCGGCCAAATCGGCATAACTCCGTTGACGGTATCGGTGGACGATTGAAGTGAGGGAAACTGGTCAAAGACAAGCACCTGATATTGGGCGGCTCGATTGAGATTGCTCCAAACGAAGGTCGGCGTGAAGCCCGCAAAGGAAGAATCCATCGGCGAGCTGAGATAGAGCGGACTCAACGGGGTGGCGCTAACCGCGGCGCTCAGCGGCTGCTCGGCGCCCGATTGCGGAAAATCAACCGTATCCAGCCGGGCGAGCCGGTATGAGTAGGTAACATCCGGGGTCAGCGCCGGATCCACGTCGGCGTATTCGGTGGCCAGCGGGTCTCGGAGCAGGTCTATCGTGTTCCAGATCCCACCCACTTCACGCTGAACATCGTACCCGAAGAGCATGTTTGAAGCGCTGTACTGCCAGAAAAGGTCCACCTCAATGATACTGCCCAGCGGGGTGGCGCGAGTGATTTGTTTATGCGGGAATCCACCCGGCGGATTGGGCAGATGCTTCGCCTTTCGTATCAAGTACTGAATATCCCGTATTACACCATCGCCTGCCGCACCGTAAGCCCTCGATATAAAATTGGGGTAAGTCCAGGTCTGCGTCGAGAGAGAGGCTGGAGCGGGCAGGCTCGCCCCGGAGTATCCCACGTTTAACGCAAATGAAAGCGGTGTAACCGATTGACTGGTGACGTTGGCGGTCTGGGTCTCGTTCGAGTAGCCAGCCAGTGATGCAACCACGCTGTATGGGGTGCTAGGATCGTTGGGCGGCAGCCCCGGTGTCTGGTAATTGCCGTTATTATCGGTAACGATCATCGTGGAGCTCAAAGGACCTTGAACGAAGATGAGCGCTCCGGCAAGCGGGCTGCCGTCCGGCCCGATCACGGTGCCGCCAATTTTGCCCTGCTGCGATTGTTGTGAAAGGATGATGTTGGCGTTACCCGCTATCTCGTTGCGATAAGCCTGAACGGTGGTCTGGCCGGTCCAATTATTGCCGTTGATGACGGTGCTCGCCGAAACTTGATGCAGTCCTCCGGTAACTCCGGAAATCGTATAGGTACCGTTGATCAGCGACACGGTCGAGTTATTTCCGATTGCTACCCTTGCGCCGGCAACCGGCGCGCCGGTCAGATCGGTAATCGCTCCGGTGACGGTGCCGCGAGACCTGCTAGTGCCGCGAAGGCCGCTGGAGCCGCCGCACCCTGCAATTGCCAGAGGGAGTAATAAGGGAATAAAAATGTTTCGAATATGCCTTTTCCAACTCTCCATCACACAACCTCCATCCCTTGCCAATCTAAAGTACGTTTGCATGGAGATATTGTGACATTATCCATCTCGATTCTGAAAGCTCATAAGATTCAGTGAAAACAGACGCTGGCCTTATTCCGGCGTACCTAATGATTGTCGAATAACACGCTCAAGCGCCAAGCTATGGCCCCGTGTCAAAAAAGGTTTCAAAATGGGTTATGGAATCGGTTGACAAGGTCAAAAGCTATGGTATAATACTCTTTGCCTTCAGACGGAGGTCTGCCGAGGATGGCAGTGTTCATTGACAACCGGATAGGATTAAGCAAGGACGGTAAGGCGGGCTAAGGGTCACA
>JAKBZR010000061.1 GCA_021842405.1 bacterium | reverse complement strand
ATCTATCGGATTTACGATGATGCCGTGTTCCGACCGCTTCACCTTGTCCACCTCCATGGCCTGCTGCTCCACCGACATATTCCGGTGGATGATGCCGATTCCCCCTTCCCGCGCGATCGCGATGGCCATTCGCGCCTCAGTGACGCGATCCATCGGCGAGCTGATAATCGGCACTCTCAGCTCAATATCGCCTGCGATCATGGCCGATAAATCCACTTCAGCCGGCATCACGCTGGTCTCCTGTGGTACCAGCAACACGTCGTCAAAGCTCAAACCTTCGCGAAGCTTCACCTCAACCCCTTTCATAGTTCACCCCGATTCCGGTATCTTCCCTGCCTTAATTGCATAATTATACGAAGCTCAGCCCTCTAAAGTCAACCAGCAAGAGTTCAGTTCTGTGGGAATCATTTACGACCATATTGGATGCACCCTCACCCTAACCCTCCCCCTCGCAACCGTTCCGTGCTCCTTCCCCCTCCTAGGTGTATACACTTAGGGGGAAGGTCGGGATGGGGGTAGACGGGTGTACTCTAATATTTGCCCTTGTTTCTTCCATTGAAGGTATACTAAATGAAATTGGTAGAGTCGATGCAATCGGTTTTCTTTTACTGTAACTTGTGAGCAAAGCGGAAAGGAACCTGAATGAAAAGAGCGCTTGCAGTATTGGCCTGCCTGAGCGGAATGCTGATTTCCGCCTATTGCATGGCGGCCGCAACCGGCACATCCTCCAAGGGTGCCAACCCTCTCCGCCGAGATGTAAAAGTGATTCGGATGAAGCGGATTGAGATCACCCCCCAAAAACTGGCACAGTACCAACACGCCAAGCTCGACGGCCGGATATCCCACAATCGCAAATATATCTACTTTACCGATAAGGTGGTACGGCTGGTGGTTTGCAGCGGACCCGCCAACGACATGCTCTCGTTCCGAATCGCCGGCTTGCGCAATCCAACCATCTCAATACCGGCCGACAGCACGCTTCACGTCCTCTTCCTCAACACCGACGATGACATGTTTCATAACTTCGCCCTATCGCTGAAGAGAGCACCGTTCCCGATCAACATTGAGCGGCAAATTTGGGTCGGTTGCCCCGGACTTCCGCACCGGGAATCAAACCAACTGCACGGCGCTGAGATGACGTTCCGATTGGCTCCAGGTCGCTATACCTATTTATGCACCATGCGTGGCCATGCCCACGGTGGAATGTACGGTACGCTTGAGGTTCGCTGAGCGGGACCGATCACATTCCAGATCGGCCTGGTATTTAACTTCAGCCACATCTTCAACGAGAGCGTCTGCCCCCGCCGATCGCTGCTCAACCTCCAGCGTCAATACATACCGTCATAATCAGATAACAGTTCAGATTTGTGGTAATTTAGGCAGCAGGCTTTACCCCTATAGCAATAATCAACACCCTCCCCCCTCGGGGAGGGCTGGGGTGGGGGCGAACGAAAATCACTACCACAGAACTGAGATCTTCCATATTTAGATCAATTTAAGGATGGGTAAGACATTGCGCGTACGGCGATTTAGACCTCTATTCGTATTTGTTTTAATCGCGGTGATAACCGCCTCATCGGCATGGGCGGAGCCGCCGAAACCTGTCCGCGATTCCGTGTTTTACGTCGCTTCAAACGGTAACGATCACTGGTCCGGCCGATTAAAAAGGCCGGCCGCAAATCATCGAGACGGCCCCTTTCGAACGTTCCAGGCCGCCATCAATTCGCTGCGCAAAGACCGTCGGCTGGGACGGATTAAGGGGCCGGTTTCCGTCTATTTTATGAATGGCACCTACCCGCTCACCCAGCCTATCGTCTTACAACCGGAGGATTCGGGCAGCCCCAACGCACCGGTTCGATTCGAGGCGGCGCCGGGCGCTAAGCCGGTATTCAGCGGTGGGAGGGCGATCACCGGCTGGCATCACGGTAAAGACGGCCTCTGGACGGCCCAAATCCCGGAAGTGGCGGCCGGAAAGTGGTATTTTCAGCAGCTTTTCGTAAACGGTAAGCGGAGACTGCGTGCCCGCCTGCCTTCCCGTGGTTTTTACCGGATGATCGGGCCGGCGCCGCCGCTGGGCTCCACCGACCGGAGCCGAACCGCTTTTATTTTTAAGCCCGGCAACATCCGGCGCTGGCACGATCTGAGCGATGTGCAGGTGGTCGTTTTTCATTCCTGGGAGACATCACGGCTCCGTATCCAATCCATTGATCAGCATAATCATATCGTGACCTTTACCGGCCCGGCGGCCTGGCCGTTTGGAACCTGGGAGCGGGATCAGCGGTACTACATTGATAACGTTCGTGCCGGATTGACCAAGCCGGGCGAGTGGTACCTGGATCGTAAGACGGGAATCCTGACTTATCGGCCTTTTCCATCGGAAAATATGAGGCGGGCTAAAGTGGTTGCTCCGGTATTACCGCGCCTGCTGGAGCTGAAGGGCGATCCGAAGGATCAGAGCTTTGTACGGTATATTCAGTTTAAGGGCCTCTTGTTTGAGTACGCCGATTGGGCGCTGGAGCCGCAGGGACACAGCGATCCACAGGCGGCGGTGACGGTGCCGGCGGTTGTAACGGCGGACGGCGCCCATCATTGCCAAATCACTCGGTGCTGCATTGCGCACATCGGGACCTATGCAATCTGGCTTCGGCGCGGTTGTCGGGACGATGTCATCCAGCATAACGTGCTGAACGACCTAGGAACGGGCGGCGTTCGAATCGGCGAAACAAATCAGCCGGCCGACCCGGCCGATATCTCGTCGCACAACTGGGTGGATAACAACCAAATTTACGATTCCGGTTATGTCTATCCGGCCGGGGTGGGGATTTGGGTCGCCCAAAGCAATCACAACGTCATTTCTCACAACGACATCCATGACCTCGACTACGACGGCATCTCGGTCGGTTGGAACTGGAACGATGCCCCCAACGACTGTTACGACAACCTCATTGAGTACAACAACATCCATCACGTGATGCGGGGCGTATTGAGCGACGGAGGCGGCATCTACTGCTTGGGCGCCTCTCATGGATCCATCATTCGGGCCAATCGCATTCACGACGTCTTTCCCTACCCAAATCCTCCTTTCGGCTGGGGCATCTATCTGGACGCAACCACCAGCGGATTCCGAGTGGAGGATAACATCGTCTACAACACCTTGAGCGGCAGCTTGATGGCTCACAACGGCGCCCATGAAAACGAAATGGTCAACAATATCTTTGCGAAGTCGGCCACCGATCTGATTTGGCCGCCGGTGCCCGGCACGCACAATATTTTTCAGCGCAACATCTGCGTCGTCACCCAGGGCGGCCTTTTCCTCAGTTGGAGCGCGCCGAACAATCCGCAGACCGTCTCGGATTACAACCTCTATTATTCGATCCCGCCGGGCGCGATCACATTTTGGAAGCGGAGCCTGAGCGAGTGGCAGGCTCAAGGAATGGATCGTCACTCCATCATTGCAAACCCGCAATTTTACAATCTTAAGCGAAACGATTACCGGTTAAAGCCCGACTCGCCCGCCCTCAAGCTTGGGTTTAAGCCCATCGAGATCGGTCGCATCGGCCTCTACGGAAGCCGTCGCTGGGTGGAGAGCGCATGGCGTTTCAGATATCCGCCCACCAAACTGCCGCCCCCGCCAAGCCCGCCAAAGCCGCTCAGTGTGAGGGACGGATTCGAGCGCACGCCGGTCGGCAGCTTGCCGCGGAATGCGACCGTGATCGGCGAAGCGAAGAGCGCTTCAATCCGGGTGACGGATGAGGTGGCATGTCACGGCCGACATTGCCTGAAGATCACCGATTCAGTTGGCTTAGCTCATCCGTGGGAGCCTTTTTTCTTTTACCAGCCGCATTTTACGCAGGGGACGGCCGAAGCGCAATTTGACATCGAGATGGGCGATGGCGCAATCGCCCTGATCGAGTGGCGTGATGCGGCGACCCCCTATCGGGCTGGCCCCAGCTTGTTGATCCAGAATCAAAAATTAGCCGCAAACGGTAGGCCGATTATGCGTTTAATCAACCATGAGTGGTATCATATTGCAGTGCGCTGCGGGCTGGGTAAGCGAGCAAACGGCCGCTATGATCTGATCATCACCGATCCGAAAGGGGTTGTGAAGCGATTTCAGCATTTGGCGGTCGGCTCCAGCCGGTTCAATGATTTGGAATGGCTGGGATTTGCGAGCCTGGCGACCACCCGAACCGTCTTTTATCTGGATGATGTTTCCATTCAACGGCTCCGGCATTGACGGCGGAGATCGGTATCACCCCCAGGCAGCATCAGGGAGTTGTCTTGCCGGATCAGCCGGCTTTCGATGAATTGCAGTGCAAGCTCGAAAACGATGGAGAATGGATGCGTAAGGCGATCGCATCCATATCAACATCTTACAAAGGAGGCCCGGAATATGGCTTTACTAGGTCGTAAAGGTTGGGCATTACCATTCATTTGTGTTTTTGCCGCAATCGGTCTGACCGCTCATGCGAAAACGATTGATGTGGCGCGTTACGGCAAGCGGTTTATGATCGGCTCGGGAAACCACCAGATCATCGTGCTCTATCTGCGCGGGACGCCCTATGAAATGGGTTACGCGGAGGGCAAGCTGTGCGCCAAACAGATCCGCTATATGACGGAGCAGGTGGCTCCTCTTATGATGTTCGGCTTACATATAACGCCTCAAAAAACCTACCAGATCTGGAAGGGGTATGTGCCGCACCTTCGGCCCGCCTACCTGCAGGAGTTGCAGGGCGAGGCGGACGGCTCCGGTGTTCCATTAAAAGCGATTGAGCGGCTGGAAGCGATCCCCGATATTTCGGAATGGCACTGCTCATTTTTTGCCGCCTATGGCAAAGCTACCCACAATGGCGAGCTGATCCAGATTCGCGCGTTGGATTACGCCACCGGTGTCGGCATCCAAAAGTATCCCTGCTTAAAAGTTTACGACCCTGACCAAGGCATCCCCTTCGTTAACGTCGGTTGGGCCGGATTATGCGGGATGGTGTCCGGAATGAACGCGGACGGCATCGCGATGAGCGAAATCGGCGATGATTGGGACAAGCAGAACGACAGCTTCAACGGCCGCCCGCTAACCTACGTAATCCGCGATTCGGTGGAGTTCGGACACACGCTACAGCAGGCGGTGAATTTGGTGAAAAACCATTCCCGCACCACCTCGCTGCTCTACTGCCTCTCTTCGGCTCAAGATGATCAGGTCCGGGCGCTGGAGACCAGTCACACCAAATGCTACGTTTACACCCCGTCCACGCTGCCGTTTCCCAGGCTGCCGGATGTGGTCTATATGTCCATGGGGATGGACAGCCCCTGGAACCTGAAGGTCGGCAACTGGTTAAAGGCGCACTACGGGCGTCTCGATGTGCAGGAGGCGGAGGCGATGATGCACAATTTGGGAACCGGCAGCCTGCACGCGGTCGTCTTCAAGCCGGCCACCGGCGATGTCTGGGTAGCCAATGCGAGTGCGACCCAAAAGGGTTACGATCGGCCCTTCGTGCACTTCAATCTGAAGCAGGCGCTGGCCTCGCCTTTTTTCCGTCAGTAAGCGCCGAATATCGCCGGCGAATGATGCTTTTGATCGCGCCGGCAATCAAGTTGGATGGGTAGGGGCGCGGGTTGCGGCGGCTCCAGCCGGGGGGGCTGCCGGAAATCAGCCGGGGATAGCATCCCCGGTAAATGTGTGAAATAAGACACGCGCCCTGATCTACACTAATTAAAGACGAGGAAAGTGTCTCACTCTGTATTGGCACATAGGGATGATTAATATCAAAGGCAGATCATATTCCTTTTCAGCGTTTGCGATTGTAATAATTATGCTGATCGTTCTGGCAGGACTGCTGACCGTTTTCATATTATCGGCAAATACCCGGCCTAATAAAAAATTAGGCAGGACGGGTGAGATGTCGCCTAATGCAAAGGACATCAACACCATCTCACACCACCGCCAAGAAAGTCTATCAAATAGCCCATGGCCGACCGCGCATCATGATTTTAGGCGCACCGGACAAGGAGATTATGGAGGGGCAACCGGAAAACTGGAATGGATGTTCTATACTAAATACGTAGTTTTTACTTCGCCCGTAATCGGTCCTGATGGCACAATCTATATTGATTCTGATAACCATAGCTTCCAGATAAAACATTCGAACAGTACATTATATGCAATTAATTCAAATGGCACTATAAAGTGGACTTTCCGCATGAATGGTAGAATTGGTGGTTCAGCAACCATCAGCTCGAGCGGTACGATATACATTATGAGTAATTATCATATATATGCGGTTAATCCTAACGGTACCAAGAAATGGACTATACATACAACCAGACTCGTTTCGGGTACCCCAGCCATCGGGGATCATGGCACTGTTTATGTTAGCACTACTTCTTTAATGGATTCTTCGCTCAAACCGCAGCTCTATGCGATTAATCCGAATGGTACTGTAAAGTGGACTTTCAAAACGCATGGTGCTGCCAATTCTCCTGCCATTGGGAAGAATAGAACAATCTATATAAATTGCGACAATTGGCCTAGGACTGGCAGCACTCTATATGCAATGCGTCCTAATGGCACGGTGAAGTGGGCTTTCCGCACAATCGGTTATAATGGTTTTATCAATCCCGCACCAGCTATTGGCAATGATGGCACAATTTATCTTGGTAGTGAAAATCATAATTTATATGCAATTAATCCAAACGGCGCTGTGAAATGGGTTTACCATGCAAAGGGACCAATAAATTTCCCACCGGCTATTGGAAAAGATGGCACCATCTATGTGTATTACAATAAAATAAAATATCAACATGAAAATTACCCATGGCCTGGTTATTCGATCCATTCCATCTCTTCCATCCTCGATGCAGTTCGTCCCAACGGTACAAAGAAATGGAGATATCAAATTAGGGGTTCTATCGGGTCCTCTCCGATTATCGGTAAGAATGGGACGATCTATTTTGCAGGCGCCGAACGCGCCTTCAAAGGTAAACTGTGTGCCATCCGACCTGATGGCACACTCAAATGGGTTTGCTCTATCGGACATTATTTCGGTTCTCCGCCGGCTATCGGACGCGGCGGAGTTATTTACGTCGGTGGTTCTACATCTAAAAATTCTTATCTATGTGCAATAAAGTAAGACACTTACCAATATGTATGGGTAAAACAAGTAATGGCCTAACCGTATCCGCCGTATCCTGGCAATCCCGTAATCAGGCGTATCGCGGCTCAGATAAAGGATGGCCATGATTTAAACAGGAAGGTGTCTCGGAAGTCGCATCATGGTCATCCATAAATCAAGCAAATCCCGGTTCAGACAATTAAAGAGCTTAAACCTTATATTGAACGGATCATTTGGTCGGCGGCCGCTTGGTCGGCGGCAGTATGTGCTCCATGCGAATGGCAAGCTGTAGCTTTCGGATCGCCGAATTATTCATCCGAAGAACCGAGAGAAGAAGAGCCCGCTCGCGAGGATTAGGCCGGCAATGTCCAAGAACCCACCGCACGTTAAGGTTGGCGTTCCGCAACGCCCGGATAGCCATCAGTTTATGTCTGACGCAAGGATTAGGAATTGGCGGCCGGGGGATGGCTCCGTTCAGCCTGTTCGGACCCCGCTTCGAGGCGCCCCAGGAAACACTCGCCCCCGACTCGTGTGGGTCCCCGCTGCGGGCTGACGCTCCGTAGATCGCCACTGCAAATAGAGCCATCGCAATGACGCTGATTAAAACGAGCCTAACTTTCATTATTGACTGGCCTCCTTGAATGTTTGGGTGCACCGTTAAATCGGGCCGCGATAATCGGTCAAATCGGGTGGGAATTATCGGCTGAAGTCGTCTCGGCAGGTCATTCGCAACGAATGAATGATGATCGCTTAGCCCGACGAGTGGCAGATAGGGGTTCGGCAGGGTTCGGCGATCGTATGGCAGTTAACGGTACATTCGGATTATTATCGGCATCGGCATCCCATTCCTTCAATGGCGGAACTCATAATTTGTGATCATGATAAATAGTTTTAGGTTAGGCATAAAGAAAATTAAAAGGATCTAATGGTCGGAGACATTTCAGTTCTGCTGGTTTAGACGTTTTGCGAATGGAGGAATGGAGCGCCTTTTGCGCTTTCCTGTGCTAGAGCAAAATGCCGAATTTTCGGTGGGCAACGAGACCGTGATATTATTGTCGGAGACCGGACCGCCTTCATTTGTCAAATAGCTTCCTCATCCGGTATGATAAAGACATTGGAGCTTTATCGTCCCATCTGCTCATCGGAACCGGCGAATTTATTAAGAAAGGAATGGACATGAGGATCGGCTTTATCAGCAACGCGGAAGAAGAGGAGTTCGTCTGGGCGCACGAAAACGGCATCTCATGCGTGGAATTTAACACGGCCGGAACTCCCGAATCGGTGGAGAACCTGCTGGCCAAGAAAGACGCGATCATTCAGTGGAAAAAGAAATACGGCGTTGATATCTCACACGTTGGGGTATACGGCTGGGACCGCATCTCGGAGAACGCCGAGGTACGGCAGCAAGCCGACCGCTATCTGCGCAAGGTGATTGATTTCGTGGCCGACATCAAGGCGCCGCTGATCACGACCGGCGGTGGCGAGCTAAGCGGGCGCGGCCTCTGGGAGTGCTGCAACGCATTGGCGGAAGTGATCGCACCGGCCGTTCATTACGCGGAGGAGAATGGCCTTAAATTCGCCTTTTACAATTGCCACTGGACGAACTTTGTGATCGGGCCGGAGGCATGGAGCATTCTGCTCTCAATGTTTCCCTCGGTGGGCATTAAATTCGATCCTTCCCATCCCCGCTACGACGGCAAAAACTGGGAATCTCAACTCGCCGAATGGGGCCACCGGGTCTACCACACCCACGCCAAAGACACCCTTTTCATCAACGGCAAGCCGTTTGAGGATGTGCCGGCCGGACTGGGGGATACTCATTGGGGCCATTTCATGGCGCTGCTTCACCACCACAACTACACCGGCGACATCAACATCGAGCCCCACAGCCGAACCTGGCATGGCGCCCGCATGTTTGAGGGAATCCTAATCGCAAAGCGCCACCTTGAACAGTTCCTTTGATGCGCTGGATGCCGGTTTGCACTGCACCGCCGGCAAATGACGATTAACCGAGCGATGACCATTTTAGCGATTTTAGCGAACTCCGATCGGTCCTCGATCCATCATATTGAGTAAAAGCCGGAACCGTTCGAGGTCAGGGATCAGGTTTTAAATAAGAAAGGATTGGAATGAAACGCCGCATAACAGCCCCGCCAATACTTCACCGCAGGATCAGTAAATACTTAGCAGAACCGCAGGCGCCCTACTTCCTCACTTGCGAATATTACGAAAACCCAGCCGGCATTGATGCTCCCCAACCGCGGCTCTCTTGGGTCGTCAATGATGAGAGCCTGGGCGCCGTGCAGCGGGCTTACCAGATCGAAGTCCTATCCGAAGAGGCGTTCGGAGAGTCAGAATCGGAGGCGGAGCCGGATGTTTGGGATACCGGAAAGGTCATTTCCGATCAATCCACTCTGATTCCCTACGGCGGCCCCCCGCTAGAGAGCGGCCGGCGTTACTACTGGCGGGTGAGAACCTGGAATGGGAGCGATACGGCATCTCCCTGGAGCGAGCACGCCTGCTGGACGATGGGGCTGCTGCACCCCGCTGATTGGAAGGCGAAATGGATCGCATTGACGACCGGCGGCGATGATCGGCTGCCCAATGGATCTCTACGCTCGATGGCGGCGCGACGGGAATTCCCGTTGCGCGATGAGGTACGGAGCGCGACCGTCTACGCGACCGGCCTGGGCGTCTATGAGCTAAGAGTTAACGGGCAGCGGGTGAGCGACGATATCTTGGCGCCGGGGTGGACCTACTATCCCACCCGCATCCAATACCAGACCTATGATGTGACGGAGCTGGTGCAAGAAGGTTGGAACGCGATCGGCGCGAACGTGGGGAACGGCTGGTGGAGCGGCGGCCTGGGGCCGGAACAGAGCTGGCGGTTCGGCGAGGGGCCGCTACGACTGTTGGTTCAGCTTCATGTAATCTATTGGGATGGGCGGGAAGACACATTCATTACCGATGAAAGCTGGAAATGCTGCCATTCACCCATCGTGTTCGATTCGCTGTACGACGGCGAGACCTACGACGCCCGCCTGGAGCAGCGCGGCTGGGATCGCCCCCGATTTAACGAAGAGAGCTGGTTTCCGGTTCAAGTCATTGATCCGGGTGGTGTTCGGCTGGTAGCTCAGCAGGAGCCGCCCATCCGCTGCACCCAGGAGTTGAAACCGGCCTCCATCACTGAAAAAGGGCCGGGAGCCTACCTCGTGGATTTCGGGCAAAATTACGCTGGTCGGGTCAGCTTGAGGATTCGGGGGGGCGAGCCGGGCGCCGAGGTGGTGATGCGCCACGCGGAGGAGCTGAACCCGGATGGGACCCTCTACACCGAAAATCTGCGCACCGCCAAGGCAACCGATCGTTATATTAAGCGGAGCGATCGGTCGGAGCGGTGGGAGCCCCATTTCACCTATCATGGGTTTCGATACGTGGAGATCACCGGCTACCCCGGCAAGCTGGACCCCGCGTCGGTCCGCGGCAAAGTCTACCATACCGATTTGCAGATCGGCTCCTTTGTCAACTTCAGCGCCCCGATGGCCGAAAACATCTACCACAACATTTTATGGGGCCAGCGCTCCAACCTCTACAGCGTTCCCACCGACTGCCCCCAGCGGGACGAGCGGCTCGGTTGGATGGGTGATGCGCAGTTGTTCGCCAACACCTCCTGCTGGAATATGGAGATGGCGCCGTTCTACTTGAAATGGATGAATGATATCGCCGACAGCAGACTACCCAACGGGGCGCCTCAAAACGTAAACCCCGGGATTGGCAATATGGGGCCGGCCTCGCCGGCCTGGGGCGATTCGGTGATCATCATTCCCTGGGTGGCCTACATGCACACCGCCGATACCCGCATCATCGAGCGATATTTCGAGGATATGATGGCCTGGGTCGAATATATGCGCACCAATAGTGAGAACGACCTACTATTTTTACAGGATGGCTTCGGCGATTGGGTGCCGGTGGTGCCGTCACCTAAACCACCCATCAGCGCTGCCTACTACTACCTGGATTGCGTGCTGCTCTCCAAGATGGCGAAGATCATCGGCCGGGAAGCGATCGCCGCCGAGCTGGTCGAGCGGGCGGTCCGGATAAAGGAGGCTTTCAACGCGAGGTTCCTGGATCGGGAAAAGGCATGTTACGAGGGAAATACCCAGACCGCCAACGCAGTCCCGCTCCAACTCGGCCTGGTTCCGGAGGAGCTGCGCCAGGCGGTGACCGATAACCTGGCCCGGAAGGTCGCAGACGATGGCTTCCATCCCACCACCGGTTTTATCGGCACCGCCTATCTCCTGCCGGCGCTGACCGCCAACGGCCACCACGAGACGGCGTGGCGGCTCCTCGCACAGACCAGCTATCCTTCTTGGGGTTATATGATCGAGAAGGGCGCCACCACTATCTGGGAGCTCTGGAATAGTGATTCGCAAGGCCCGGATATGAACTCACGCAACCACTTCGCCTTCGGCTCGATCGGCGAGTGGTTTTATGAGGCGCTGGCCGGCATTCGGATTGACCCCGAACATCCTGGTTTCAAGCATTTTATCGTGCGCCCATATCCGATACGGATGTCGGCGGCGAGGCGGACATTGGGCTGGGTTGTGTGCAGCCATGAAACGCTGCACGGTACCATTAGGGTGGGCTGGAAGCTGTATAGGCACAGCTTCCAGCTCCGGGTGGAGGTTCCGGCCAACACAACGGCTACCATTCAGGTTCCGCTGTTTAAGAGTCCGCGCGCCGTGATCCGGATGGGGGAGGCTCTCCTGTTGAAAGACGGAACGGCGGTGGAAAAGTTGCCGGGCTTGAGCTACAAAGGCATCGAGGATGACTGCGCCGTATTTGAGGCCGTGGCTGGGAGCTACTGGCTAAAGGTTGATAAAATTTAGCCTGCTAACCATCAATTAGGATTTGGCCCGGCAACCATTTCTGTGCTGAGGTGGGTTTTGGGGGATAGAAGATAGAGGGTTCAATCCTTTAGGAGGTTGTTAAAAAGTCGCAGGAGATCGTCGCTTCGTCATTCCCGCATGGCTCCACTCCAGTGGGGACGGAAACCCTAAAGGTTTGAAAACCTTTAGGGTTTAAATTAGGGTTTAGGGGATCGGTGGGTTGGGGGCGACAACGACAGGCAGGAGCAGTGAGGTTAGGATAAGTCGCCATAACATTGCCGGAGTCATATCTCTTTGCTTTTTCAACAGCCTCCCAATCGTCATAGAAGAGTTTCCCATTGATTAACGCTCCTCGCCCTCGTAATAGACCCACCGGGCCGACGTCTTGAAAATCAACAGCGTGGCGACCAGCGTGATGATGAAAAGGAACCAGGCCATCGCGCAGGCGTAGCCCATCCGGAAATTCTCGAAGGCGTTTTGAAAAAGATAGAGAGCGTAAAACAGGGTGGAGTTGGCCGGACCGCCACGGCCGCCGGGACTGGCGCTGGTCATCACGAAGGTCTGAGTGAAATACTGGAACGTGTTGATCACTCCCAGGATCAAATTGAAAAAAATGACCGGTGAGATGGCCGGCAGCGTAACGTGCAGGGTGCGCTGCCAGCTCGAGGCCCCATCCAGCTCCGCCGCCTCCAATAGATGCTGCGGCACCGACTGCAGCGCGGCCAGATAGATCACCACGCCGCCCCCGATGCTCCATAAATCCATAATTATAAAGGCCGGTTTAGCCCAGTTGGGATCGGAGAGCCACTCGGTGGTGGGTAGGTGGAGCATCATCAGGGTGCGGTTGATCAATCCATATTGCGGGTTGAGCACCCACAGCCATAGCACCGCCGAGGCGACGGTTGGAACCACCGAGGGCAGGTAGTAGATGGTGCGAAACACGCTAATTCCAGAGACCTTCTGGTTTAGCAGCAATGCGATCGCCACCGCAAGAATCAACGCGATCGGCAGCTCGATGAACATAAAAAAAGTATTGTAGAGCGACGTCATAAAATAGTCCCGATCGGTAAACATGTCAATATAGTTTTGAAAACCGATCCAGTGGGGCGGTGTGAGCACCCGATACTGGCAAAAACTGAAATAGAGCGATGCGATAATGGGGTAGAGGGTGAAGATAAAAAAGCCGGCCAGCCACGGGGAGATAAACAGCAGCCCCAACCTGACCGCGGGCCAGGTGCGATTGCGCCGGACATTGGAAGCGGTCACTGCCATCGGTCGAGCTCCCGCTGAACCCTTTTCTGCACATCGGCCAGCGCTTTCTGCGGTGTTTTGCGACCGTACAGCACGAAATCCATTGCGGTGATCAACTGGTTTCGATAGAGGCTGGTGACCGGCAGCACCGGAAACTCATGTCCGTTGGGGCTGTCGGCCAGATCGAGGTATTTCGAGTACTCCCGCTTGTAGGGCGCCCCGTGCCTCAGCTCCGGCGCCTTCAGCACACTGCGGATATTAGGCACGTTGTTCATCATGCCGGCAAAAAGCACCTGCGCTTCACGGCTCTGCGCCCAAACCAGGAATTTCCAGGCCTGCCGCGGGTGTCGAGAGCCCCTCGGAATGCAAAACAGATTGCCGCCAAAAAAGGTGGTTCGCGCCATTTGCGGCATGTGGTCCGGGTAAGGAAAGGGCGCCACCCCATATTTGAGTTGGGGGGCGTAGCGGTACGTCCAGTAGGGATTCCACTCCCCATTCACCATCATCGCGACCTTGTTGGTAAAGAAAGGGTTGCCGGGTCCCTGGTCTTGGCCGAAGCCGCGCGCGAAGCCATCCACCTGATCCTCGCCGCCTAAGCGCTTAATCAAGTTAGCGTACCAACGATACGCCTCCAGATTGCCGGCGCAGTCGGCCGTGATACGATGGTGCGCCGGGTCGTAAAAGCGGCCCCCGAAATCCTTGCACAAGATAAAGGGGTCATCCAGCGGCTTCAATCCCAGTTGAATGAGGTTGCCGTGCGAATCGCGCCGGGTCAGCATAATCGCGTCACGCTCCAGCTCGGAGAGGGTTTTCGGCGGCCGCACCGGCAAGCCGGCCTTCGCAAAGAGCGTCTTGTTCCAAAGCAGCGCATAGTCGTCCAATAAGTAGGGCATCGCGTAGAGCTTGCCGTTATACCGGCACTGCGCGATGCCGGCCGGGATGAAATCGCTTGCATTCAGGTGGGATCGGCGAAACCACCTATCCATCGGCATCAGCGCGCCTTCCGCCGCCAGCGGTCCCAGATAAGAGGGGTCGGACAGGGTGAAAATATCGGGCGGCACCCCCGCCACGATCGCCCTAATGGTCTGGGTATCGTCACCGACGCCGCCCAGATCATTGAAGACGATGTTGGGGTGGAGCTGATGGTATCTTGCCAGCACCCGCTTGAAGTTCTGCTCCTCATGGCCGATCCACATCGTCCAAATCGTGATGCGGATCACTCCCGGTTTGTCGTAGGGTCGCCGGCAGCCGGTAACGGCAACCACCAGCGCCATCAGAATACAGTAATAGAACCCTTGGAGCGCATTTGTCCTTCTCATCTCATCATTATATTATGCGCTAAATCCAAGACTAATAGTCATTATCCGGTTCGCAGAAAGAGTTCAATTTTCGGGGAATGTTTTCTAGCAGCATGAGTCGCCCCCCACCCCAACTCCCTCTCCGCTTGCGGGGAGGGATGGGGTGGGGTCGAACGAAAATTACTCCCATAAAACTAAACTCTTTCATTCTTGGTGATTCCATTGCGACTTGATGATAGTTGTGGTAAATTGGATAACATCCGCAGGAAAAAGACGGCGGAGAATAACTAAAAGAAATGGAGGTTGTAATGGAACACTTTAGTCCGGAAGACGGCCTCCTCATTCGAGTGGAAGAGACGGGGGCGCTGCTGCGCCGCTACTTCTTCCTTAAAAAGGCCTTACTACGTATTGGCGCCGGATGGCTGCCCAGTTTGAGAACCTTCAAGCAAAAGGGCGATCTGGCTCGACATATCTATCTCGACGCGCGGGCGATGGAATCGCTGTCGCTCCGGCTCTGGGAGCTCTCTTATGGGAGGCGGGATCCGTTCGCCGATCCCAGCGGCCTGCAAACGGTTATGGATCATGTCACGCGGGCGCAAGACTATCCCGAATTCTTAGTCGGCGTCTACCTGACCGTAAAATCGGCGCTTGTACACACAATCCGGCAGCATTTGGAACGCACGGACCCGATATTCGATTGGCCGACCATTGACGTATTGAAGCCGATCCTAGAGCGCGATGAAGAGCAGCTCACCTGGACTCGAGATCAGTTGAACGGGATGATGCTTCCGGCCGCGGTTAAGAGGCGGCTTGCTGATTGGGAGCGATATATTGAGCAGGAGTTGGCGCAGGCAGGCGGCGTGAGTGGATCCGAGCGGCCTGACCCCGGTTATGAGGCTCCGGTTGAGTTCGTTGATCGTCCACCCTATCAACTGCCCGATGAAATCACGTTTGACGATATGCCCACCCACTCCTTCGACAGCGATCCCGGTTCGGTGCCACCCGATTACCACATGGTCTACGCTTACTATCAGGAGATAGACATCGTAGACCTGATCGCGACGATGGTTTGGGATTCACCTCCGGACATGCCGGTTGCCTACTATGTGGATTTCTGCCGCCAGATGTGGGACGAAGTCCGGCATACCACGATGGGTATTCGGCGCCTGCACGAGCTGGGCATTGACCTCAAAAACTGCGGCTGCCCGACCGGCCGCTACGCCGCTTGGCGTAAAATGACCCTGTTGGAGCGCATGGGCTGGCTTACGCAGGTTGGCGAGGCATGCTCGTTGGCTGGAAAACGTGACCACATTAAAAAATATTTGAGCAATGGGGATGTGGTTTCGGCCGCGCAGATCGAGTATGACATCGCCGATGAATCCAGCCACGTCCGCTTTGGCTCAAAGTGGATACCGGAGCTGCTGAAAAAGGACGGTGATCCTCGAACCAAGGCACAAGTGGCGAAGGACGGCCATCGGGCTTTTCGAATGCTGACCGCCGATCTTCGACGCCGGCTCGGGATGGATGTGCCGGAGGGTTATCTGGCCGAGTTTGAGGGCTGCGAGGACGTTCGGGACCCGGCTCGATCTTTTTAAAGCCGGTGAGTAAAGTTAAATCGCGTTGAGAGCATCGGTGGGCTCATTCGTTCATATCCGGCGCAATCGCTATTTTGATAGAAGGGAAAATCAGTTTTGAAAATTGCGGTGACCGGCGGCAGCGGGCGGGTTGGCAGCCAATTCATCCGTTTGCTGCTGGATCAGGGGGATACTGTTTTCAACCTGGATCGTCGCGCCCCAAAGGAGCATCTCTGTCCCTTTCGATACGTTGATTTAACCGATCTCGGCCGTGTGTATGACTGCCTTCATGATATGGAGGCGGTTGTTCATCTGGCAGCCTATCCGTCACCCTATGGCGCGCCGCCGGAGACGATATTCGGCGCCAACGTGATGGGCACCTATCACGTGGCTCAAGCGGTGGAGGCGTTCGGGATGGAGCGCCTCGTCTTCTCCAGCACCGATTCAACGCTCGGATTTCCTTTTAAGACGCGGCCATTTTTGCCTCACTATCTCCCTATTGACGAGCAGCACCCGCAGCTCCCCCAAGACCCCTACGGATTATCGAAGCAGGTGGGCGAAGAGATTTTAAAAACGCTCACCCGAAAAACGGGAGTGACCACGGTGACCCTTCGAATCACCTACATTACGACAGAGGAGAGCTACGAGCGCTTTCCGATGGCGTGGCGCAACCCGAGCTGGGGCGCCTTCAACCTCTGGAGCTACCTGGATATCCGGGATGCCGCAAGCGCTTTTTCATTGGCACTGAAAACGCCGCTGGAGGGGTATCACGTCTACTACATTGCCGAGCCGGAGACGGTGCGGCCCGAGCCGACCTGCGATCTGCTGGCCGCAAGCTATCCGGGCGAGATCGAATTTCGCCGCGTTCTGGAAAGAAACAGTAGCTTGCTGGATACGACCGCCGCCCGGCGTGATCTGGGGTGGGCGCCGGCGCATCACTGGCAAGATTACGTATCACCGGATCAAGTGACCGAATGGATACAGTCTCATCCCGATGTGACCCTCAACCGATAAACCGGACGAAATATTGCAACCATTTATCTTATCCTAGGTCGGAATCCATCCATTGTTTTAAAAGACAGGAGCAAAGCTACGTGAATAGCTTTTGATTATCGACTTGTCGGCCCTATGTGCCAATATAGAGTGAGACACTTTCCTTATCTTTAATTAGTGTAGATCAGGGCGGGAAGGAGATTGAATTGAACAGGCGATGTGGGTATTTTGATCAGAGTTGAAACAAGTGAAAAGTAAAGGCGGTAAAATAAGGATGGAACATAGGCAGGTTCTTTGGTCTGTCGGGAGGGAGCATATTGGCGCACGACCAGGTCTGGAAAGAAGTACTGTGGACATTCTTTGCTGAGTTTATGCAATTGTTCTTTCCGGATGCTGCAATGGGGCTCGACTTTGAGCGGTTGCGGCTGATCGAGGGGGAGTTGTTCACCGACTTGCCGTCTGGAGCGCGGCGTGAACCGGATCTGCTGGTGGAGGCACATACCAAAGAGGGTGCAATTGAGCTCATCATGGTGCACATCGAGGTGCAACGCAAGCGCGAGAAGGACGTGCCTTATCGGATGTGGGAATACTATAGCTTGCTACGACTGCGCCGCAAGCGGCCTGTCTTCCCCGTAGTGGTATATCTGGCTCCAGGAACGGGAGGATTGACCGAGGAGAGCCACACGGAGTCGCTGTTCGGTCGGGACATCTTGGCGTTCCGCTACGCGGCGGTTGGGTTACCGGATCTGCCCGCGGAGCAGTATTTGGAGCGGGAAAATGTGCTGGCTCCCGCGCTGAGCGCCCTGATGCGTTCGGGAGAGGTGACACGGGTGATGCACAAGCTACGGATGTATCAGCGGATGACGATCTCATCCCTGGATGAGGCGCGACGATCACTGCTGTTGTACGTGATGGACAGCTATTTGAAGCTGAATCAGTCGGAAGAGGAGGAGTTGCGCCGGCTGGTGGAGCAGCCTGAGCTACAGGAGGTAAAGGAGATGCTGACAACCTATGAAGAGCGGGGTATCCAGAAAGGAATCCAGCAGGGAATTGTGCAGGGGGTCCAACAGGGAATTGTGCAGGGGCAGCGCAGAACACTGCTGCTGATGATGCGTCGTAAGTTCGGTAATCTGCCTGATAGTGTGCAGTCCCGAGTCGAGAGCATTACCGACTCGAATGAGTTGGATTCACTATCCGAGCGTCTTATTGCGGCTGCGACGCTGGATGAAATGGACCTGAGCTAAATACAGAGTTTCACAGATTTACCACATAAGGAGGACACATCAGCGATGGAACCAAAACTCAGGGGGCGGCGCTCGGTTGTTGCCGCCGTCCTATTAACCGGTACGTGGTTCGTCGGGCTAATGCTGGCTACTGGGGCGCCTGGGTGGCCTGCCACCAACCCAGCGCTGGGGGTCAACGTAAAAAATTACGGGGCAAAGGGCGACGGCGTGCATGATGACACCGCCGCGTTTCAGCGCGCAATGCAGACGGTTGCCAAAAAAGGCGGCGGCCGGGTCTATGTTCCGGCCGGCAACTACCGTATCTCGGGCCATCTCGACGTTCCGGATGATGTGACGCTGGAAGGGATCTGGATTGCACCGCCGCGCAGCGAGACGCCGACCACCGTCTATCCGGGCGCGGCCACCTATAACCAGATGAAAGTTCATGGCACTACCCTGCTGGCTTTCGAGGGGCGCGGCAATGCGGACGGCACTCCCTTCATTACCTTGCACCAAAACTCGATGTTGGACGGCATTTCGATATTCTATCCTGAGCAGACCCACCCCACGCCGACGCCCTATCCGTGGTGCATCCGCGGAATCGGGGATGACTGCTCGATCCGAAACGTAATGCTCGTAAACCCCTACCAGGGTGTAGATTTTGGCACCTATCCGGCCGGCCGCCACTTCATTGACGGCCTCTACGGGGGGCCGCTTTACAAAGGGCTGTTTATTGACCAGTGCTTCGATATCGGGCGGGTGGAAAACGTGCACTTCTGGCCGTTTTGGATCAACTCGGATCCCGGTTTAGCCAAGTGGATGTCGGAACATGCGACCGCCTTCATCATCGGCCGCACCGACTGGGAGTATATGATGAACTGCTTTTCCATCTGGTACCACATCGGTTATCACTTCATTCAGGTGAAAAACGGTCCTGGCAACGTGGTCCTGACCCAGTGCGGGGCCGATGAGGGAGCGGATGATATGCATACCACTCCGGTGGTGGTGGATAACTGCCAGGGGCACGCCGGCATCTCTTTTGTAAACGGCCAGTTTATGGGCACCACCGAGGTGGTGGTTGAGCCGAGCAACACCGGTCCCGTAAAATTTACGGCCTGCGGTTTCTGGGGAATGTCGAACTCCAACAGCGTGGCGAAACTGGCCGGCTCCGGCAACGTCACTTTTAACGGCTGCCACTTTATCTCCTGGGGACACCGCGATCCGAGCGCGCCCGCCATTGATGCCGCTTGCCAGGGATTGACCGTCACCGGCTGTGATTTTATGGATGCCGGCAAGATCCAGGTGAAAATTGAGCCGGGATGCCAGTCGGCCATCATCGTGGCAAATCGGCTGCGTGGCGGCGCTCACGTCGAGAACCTGGCCGGCATAAAGGCTCAAATTGGTTTAAACTCCGATCACTGAAAAACAACGGTTAGGCTATTTCAGCTCACGTTAAATCGCTCGCTTGAGCGATGAGCCAAAGAAAATGTCACGGGTAAATTTACAGTTGAAGAGCAGCGCATTTGAAAAAAGAGCCGGCGATTACGATGCCTGATTCGGCGATGCGACCTTAAACTGCGAAGCATTCGGAGCACTTTACTGGCGTCGCCGGATACGCAACTCCAGACACCGTTGCTCGCTCAAGAAGGCCTGATTGAGGGCGCCGGTTTCGTGGCGCTCTCATTTCAGAAACGCGCCTGAAGGAGTTGTATTCAGTAATCTTTTTCAAAAATTGCTAATAAATTTTGGTGAAACCCCTTGCAATCGCTTAAAAAGTTCGATATACTAGATGCGTTAAGTTAAGCGTATAAGCATTGGCGAACCGAAGCCGATTATTTTAGCTTTGCTTCAAATAAGACAGTGGGATCGGATTCAAGTGATAACTAAGCAATTCGGAACCAAAAAGCTACCTCTGAAATCGGGCGCCACCATGAAGGACATCGCCACGATGGCCGGCGTGTCGCAGGCCACCGTGTCTTATGTGCTAAGCGGACGCGAAGGGGTGCGCATCAGCGATGCAACCCGCCAGCGGGTCAAGCGGATCGCAACCGAGCTGCAATACCGACCCCATGCCATTGCCCGCGGGTTAGCGCGCGGCAACACGCAGACCATCGGTGTGTACGCGCATACGGAGGAGGCGGTTCTGTCTGGCTTGTGGCGCACCGAAGTTATGCGCGGCGTTGCCGAAGAGCTGCTCGCACATAACTATCATCTGCTCCTCTACGGCTATCGCACTTCAGCGCCGGAGCCGCCGGTCTCATTATTTTTGGATGGACGGGTGGACGGCCTAATCTTCTTATCTCCCCATATGGGGGATACATTGCCCAACGCGCTGGAGGTGGTAAGAATGCCGACCGTCTTCGTGGGCACCCACGAGTTTCAAAGCTCGCGGGTGAGTTGCGTTGATTGCGACAGCATTAGTGGAGCGATTCAGGCGGTCGAGCACCTGATTCAACTGGGGCATCGCCGGATTGCTCATCTCTGTGGGCCATCCATCGCTCCCAATGCCCGCGATCGGGTGACCGGTTACAAGCTGGCGATGGAGAAGCATGGCTTGCCGATTTTGCCGGAAATGCTCATTTCAGGCGGGTTCAGCGAAGAAGAGGGGTATCAGGCTACCTGCACCATGCTGGTTAAAGGCACCCGTGTGACCGCGATTTTCGCGGCAAACGATGTGTCTGCGATCGGTGCAATACGGGCATGCCATGAATTTAGGGTGCGGATTCCGGAAGATATTTCGGTGATCGGTTTCGATGATGTTCCGTTTTGCGAAATCACGCACCCTAAACTCACCACCATACGCCAACCGGCGACCGAGCTGGGCCAACAGGCGGTGCGATCATTACTACAGATCATCTCATCGGGTGCAGGGGCGCCGTCCGCCGTGATCATGCCCACCGAGCTGGTCGTTCGTGAGTCTACGGGATGTGTGCCCGCCGTATTGAGCGGCGTTTCATCTCGGAGCATTTAATATCCTAAAAGTAATTTATGAATTAATATTATATTATTTAGCGATATTGCTTAATCGCTTCAATTCACTATTTGGTTTAGAATTGGGGCGGTTCGCGAATTATTCGACTAACGACTGACCGGATAATTGGAGTTATCACAATCCGAAAGGAGCACTACGATGTGGAGACGTTATGATGCAGCATTCACGCTGATCGAGTTGCTCGTCGTTATCGCGATTATCGCGATACTTGCTGCCATTCTCTTCCCTGTTTTTGCCCAGGCGAGGGAGCAGGCACGTAAGATTACCTGTATTTCGAATCTCAAGCAGCTCGGCACCGCCTCAATGATGTACGCCCAAGATTATGACGAGGGATTGGTGCATGCCGGGCTACGGTATCCTCATCAGCCTACGCTCTGTTACGAGTGCGGGAATAACCCTAATTGCTTAAGAGACCCCTACTGGACTGGCCCCCGCGCCTGGGTGGACTGGGGGCCGATGCTGATGCCCTACATTAAAAGCGAGCAGGTATTTATGGATCCGAGTAAACCGGATTGGGGATGTTGGGGGTATGCGATGAATACCGATTCCTCCAACGACGATTTCCCGGGTGCGCCGACACCGCCCGGAGCATTTGAAACCCTGCCTTCTGTCTACCTGTCTCAAGTTGTGGCGCCGGCCGAGTGCCTGGTCTTCTACGACTCACACGATAGCAATCTGGAAGACCCGGCCGGACCAAACTGCGCCGGTCATACCGGTTCAGGAGGCCCCGATACCGAGGCATGGGAAGTGATGAATACCTGGGTTCAAGCGGAAAGAGCTGGTCTACAGTATCAAGAGCAGTGCGAGGCAGTAGGCGTGATTTCGCCGTGGCGCCACACTCGCGGCCTCAACGCGAGTTGGGCTGACGGCCACGCCAAATGGGTCCGCTTGAGTAACTTGCAGCAAATGAACCTGAACATCGAAGGCCAGAACTACTCATGGCTTGAATAAGTAACCGTAGGGAGGCGGGGGATGGGGGCAAAACAGAGATACAGCCGAGCTAAATAACGGAAGGTATGCAAAATGGCGGAGAAGGTTACAATCGGAGGCGCCTCTTCCGAACCCCCAAAAAGGAGTGAATCGGCGAAGATGGCGCCCCACAAGGGCATCGGGATGCAGCGGACAGCGCCGCGCTGGTTGATCGTAGTGGTGGCGGTTTTGACGGCGGGAGGGCTGGGCGCCTATGCTTTCTATTTGATTAACGGAGGATGGGCCACCCAGTCTCAAATGAAGGAGAAATTTCAGCATGAGGAATTTCCTATATCCGCCGCCAAAAGGGGAATGATGGGACCGCTGGAAGCGGAAAATAGCCGCCGAAAAGCACAGGGAGAGCCTCTCCTTCAGGTTCCGCAAGACCGCCATCAAACGGCGGCGCAAGCGCGACAACAAATCGAGAAGCTGCAACGCGAGATTCAGGCAAAACAGGGAACGCCGGGCGCACCTAACCAAACCAGCCCGTGAATCGTAGCGGCGGATGAGAAACGATACGGTGAACCGCCGTTAAAAAGGGGGTATCTATGCCAGCCTACCTCCTGGCGGGCTGGCGACGTTCTGAAAAACAAAATCAAACGAAGTTTTACCGCCGGTTTCGCTGAGCTGAAATAACTAGTAGTTGAAACCATTCTTCTGTATTTGGGTAGGGCATCTGTAACCCAAGCAGGTGGCCTGTTTGCCGTGCCGGCACAGGCAGGCAAGTGGTTTCTGCGATGGAATGAATGACTTGAACAGGTAAGCGAACCGGCGTTTTTTTATCTTTCATTCCTCCCTCCCCGCATCCAATGGAGGGAGGAAGGGGGCATTAAAGACCGCAGGATTACCAGTGTAATTGAGCAATTATCCGAAACAAATCATAGTTAAAACAACGAAAGGAGATCCGACTACAATGCAAAAGGGAAAGGCTGTTGCGTTCACCTTAATTGAGCTTCTCGTTGTGATCGCGATAATCGCGATACTGGCCGCTATCCTCTTTCCGGTTTTCGCCCAAGCGAGGGAGCAAGCGCGCAAGATCACCTGTCTCTCTAACTTCAAACAGGTTGGGCTGTCTTCCGAGATGTATTCCCAGGACTACGACGAAACGTTGGTGCCGGCCGGGAATCGCTATG
>JAKBZR010000060.1 GCA_021842405.1 bacterium | reverse complement strand
GTAGGACAAGTTTAAGGTGGAAGGCAAGGATGGGGTGCGACGCAGTAATCGTCAAGGCCCAGTCCGAATCACTTCCCCCTGAGAGGGGGAAGGCTAGGATGGGGGTCGAACGAAAATCATTCCCACAAAACTGAACTGTTACTCGTCATTTGACAGAGAGCAGACTGTCGTGGTATGATGCCCGTCGTAATAGTGGGGCTGTGGCTCAGTTGGGAGAGCGCTTCGTTCGCATCGAAGAGGTCGGGGGTTCGAATCCCCCCAGCTCCACCAATCCCAATGAACAACCGATAATATCGTTTGAAAAGTGGTAAGAGTTCAGTTTGCTGATAATTTTGTGGAGGAATCGGCCAAATTATCACTTCTTATTACAGCCCCATAAGCCTTCAGCTACAAGAAAAGTAAGGGCCGAAGATGACATGGTTGCTGGATTGCAGTATGACTCCGGCGATGTTATAGCGTAATTCTCCTCACCTCACTGCTCCTGCTTGTCGTCACCGCCCACAACGCACTGGACCCCTAAGAGGATGTTGAAAAATACAATAAAATCCATCCGGACGTCATTCCGCCTGCCTGTGCGCCTGCCTGAGCAGACAGGTGTCCGCGCGCAGACAGGAGGCCGCAAAGCGGAACCCGGAATCCAGTCGAGTGTCTCAATGAGTTCAGTATTGTGGGAATGATTTTTGCTCGGCCCCACCCCTTCCCCCGTTTACGGGGGAAGGCTAGGATGGGGGTCAATACACACCGCCTTGTAATACCCGCCTAAATCGCCCAGAGAACTGAACTCATTCGAGTGTCTGACTGCAAATACGAACACTTAGCTGTCTTGTCATTGCGAGCGACCGCAGGGAGCGAAGCAATCCCTTCGGCAAGGAAGAGATCGCTTAGGTCCATAAGCCAGCGGCCGATATAATCGTCCTCATTCATTACAACCCATATTAGAACAATTAGGGCTTGATGCCGATTGCCATCAGAGAATCCAGTGCCGTTTACGCTTTAAGGGGTAAAATGGGAGGGTACCCTGCTAAGAAGGAATTGACCTTGCGAGCGGGGAATTACCCGCCGACAGCGACGGTATCGCCACGCATACCGCATGCCTTATATCGGATATTCTAACCGGGGTTGCTACCGGATCAATTCGGAAGGAGAGAGACAGTTGCCAAAAGCAAGCAAGAAGATCGGGGTGGGCATCATCGGCAGCGGAGGAATCGCCCAGGGAGCCCATATGCCGGGATACGCTGCCATTCCCGGTGAATGTGAAATCATCGCGGTGGCCGATGTGGACAAGAACGTGGCCAAGAAAGCGGCCGATCAATTCAAAGTTCCCAACCTATTCACCGATTACAAAAAGATGCTGGAGATGGATGAGATCCAGGCCGTCTCCGTCTGCACGCCCAATTTCCTTCATATGCAGCCCACCCTTGATGCGCTGAAGGCGGGCAAACATGTGCTTTGCGAGAAGCCGATGGCGATGAGCGCGAGCGAAGCGCGGAAAATGGTTGACGCGGCCAAGAAGGCGGGCAAACTTTTACAGATCGGCTATAACAGCCGCTTTTCGCCGTCCAATCAGCTTTTGAAAAAGTACATCGAGGCCGGCGAGCTGGGCGAAATCTATTTCGCGCGGGCGCAAGCACTGCGGCGACGCGGAATACCGGGCTGGGGCGTCTTCATTGACAAAGAGAAACAGGGCGGCGGCCCCCTCATTGATATTGGGGTGCATATCCTTGACTTAACCCTCTGGCTGATGGGACACCCGAAGCCGATCGCGGCCTCCGGCCAGACCTACGCCAAGTTCGGCCACCGCGACGATGTGGTCGGCTTTATGGGTCAATGGGACTATAAAAAGTTTACCGTCGAGGATTTCGCCGCCGCTTTGATCCGTTTTGATAACGGCGCAACCATCATTTTGGAATCCAGCTTCGCGGCCAACTTAAAGGAGGATGTCTATAACAGCACCCTCTGCGGCACCGAGGGCGGCGCCGAGACCAATCCGCCTCGCATCATCCAAGAAAAGCATCGCTCGCTGGTGAGCTATACCCCTGATTTTCCGGGCGGCAATGTCAACACCCACCACGCCGAGGTGAAGTCTTTCATCGAATGCATTAAGAAGGGTGAAAAGCCGCTGGTAACCGGTGAGCAGGGCATGATGGTCGCTCAGATCATGGATGCTATCTACGCCTCATCGGAGGCGGGCAAAGAAGTGTCCATCGCCTGACCCATGGCAACTTTGACCACTCCAACCGAACCGTCTTCACCGCAGTCGCCCGAGGTGCGCCGGCTGCTGTTGTCAGTGGTGGTGGTCGCGGGACTGGCCGAGCTCGCGTACAGTGTGATGAACATCTCGGCGATGCCCGTCTATCTGATGTTCGGCCTCAACTACGGAGCCTCGCTGGTGGCCGCCATCGGCACCGCCTTTCTAATTGCGGAGGCGCTGACGAAGTCACCGCTAGGGGCGCTGGGCGATCGCATCGGCCGAAAGTGGCTAATCGTGGGCGGTCCCGTCATTTCGGTTTTCACCGCTCTGCTTACCCTCGTTGTACGAGCGCCGATCTCTTTCGTTGTTTTGAGGGTGCTGGATGGCCTGGGCGCGGCGGCGCTCTGGCCATCCGCGCTCGCCCTGATCAGTGATGTGACGCCGCCCGAGCGTCGTAGCCAGGCGATGAGCATGTTTAACGTTACCTATCTCATCGGCGTCGCCTTCGGACCCCAGATCGGCGGACTGGTGGATGACGCCGCCCGGTACTTGATGCAGACGCGGGGCATTTCCCTCCCCCTGAAATCCCCTTATGAGGCCTCCTTCTACCTGGTCAGCCTGCTCTTTGCCATTACGGCGTTGACCGCCTTGATCCGAATCCCCGATATTCGAATCCATCATCGCCGCGAAGACGGCGAGCTGGCCGCCCATCCCACCGTGAAGGAGATGCTGGCCAGCATCCGCCGCATCCCCGAAACCCTGGCCATCGCCTTCGTGACCTTCTTCGGCATCGGACTGATCATGCTGATCATTAAAATATTCGCGATGCAGCAGTTCAACATCTCAGAGCGGGGGTTTGGGGCGCTGCTCCTGCCGCCGGCGCTGCTCATCGCATTTGCCTCAATCAAGCTCGGCACGCTGGGCGATAAAATCGGCAATATCAAGGCTCTGCGCCTGGGGCTCGGCCTCTGCACCGCCTCCATGTGGGCGATTTTACTGCTTCGCACCGTGTGGTCGCTCATCATTGTGGGATCGCTGATCGGCATCGGCTTCGTGATTGCGTTTCCGGCTTGGATGGCCTACATCACCACCAATTGCGATTCCCGCCATCGGGGAGCGGTCGTCGGGGCGGTGGGAACCGCACAGGGCGTCGGCGCACTGCTGGGCGCGCCGCTGGGAGGCGTGCTATATCAGTATGTCGGCCTCCATATCGGGCGAATAACGATCAGCAATCACTATATGCCGTTTGTGGCTTGCACTTTGTGCCTGGGGATCGCCTGGCTTCTCTCCATCTTTACCGTTCGGGATAAGCCGCAGAGGATGATATAATCGTATTATTCCTCCCCGCTCGGTCCAATAAGAATTTAGTGACATGAGGTGGCTCAATGCCCATCCTATAGGTAGGTGGCGCTCTGTATAGGGAAAGTGAGGCGGTTTTGAGAAGAATAAATCTGGATGAGACCCTTGAAATAATAATCGGGCGATTAGTCAACGGCTTACAACCGGAGCAAATCATTTTATTCGGTTCTTATGCCTACGGGCAACCCAATGAGGAAAGTGATCTGGACCTAATGATAATTGTCTCGGATTCAAACGACCCTCCTCATCACCGGGAACAGAAGGCTTACGGGTATGTGGGCATAGTCGGTGTGCCAAAGGATTTAATCGTGTTAACTCGTGCGGAGTTCGAAAGACAGCAGCAAGTGAAGACCTCATTAGCGCGAAGCGTGAAGGAAAAAGGGAGAATTCTCTATGAACAAAGAAAAACGTGCTGAGGTTCGAAACTGGTTGCTCAAAAGTCAGCATGATCTCGGTTCAGCACACTGGCTTATGGAGAAGGATGAACCGTACTTGGATAGTAACAGTTCAGTTTTGCGGGAATGATTTTCGTTCGCCCCCCCACCCCAGCCCTCCCCGCAAGCGGAGAGGGAGTTGATTATTGCTATAGGGGTAAAGCCTGCTGCCTAAATTACCCACAGAACTGAACTCTTACGCTCATATTCTATGATAATCACAGCCACAATCCAGCAAGTCTCACCCTGCTTCCTTGCCGTTGATCAGGGCACCTCCTCGATTCGAGCACGCCTTTACGACCATCAGTGCAATCCAATACACAGCTCGCTGGCTCAGCGTCAACTAAGCCTTCACACCACACCCGACGGCGGCGCCGAGATGGACCCCGAAGCACTCATAGCAGCCTTATTGAGCTGCCTCGATGAAATTAATCGAATCGCCGACAGCCTGCATCTCTCAATCCAGGCGGCCGGAATTTCAGCGATCTGGCACAGCATGCTGGGGATTGACAAGGAAGGGCGACCGCTCACGCCCATCATCACCTGGGCCGATACTCGCCCGCAATCGGTGATCGCCGAATTAAAGGGCATGCCCGGTTCCGCCAACTGGAGCGCCCGCACCGGTTGCCCGCTGCATTGCAGTTTCCTGCCCGCAAAGCTGCTTTGGCTTCAACGCTCGAGCCCGAAAATTTTTCAATCGGTATCCCGCTGGATTTCTCCGGGCGAATACATAATTCAGCGCTTGTGCGGCCAGTCGGCGTGTTCACTTTCGATGGCATCCGGAACCGGCCTGCTCGATCAGCTTCAGGATGAGTGGAATGCGGAAATCCTGGCCGCAATCGGGATGGATGCCGACCGGCTTTCGCCGCTGGTGGATTACAACGAGACGCTGCTCCGGCTTACGCCGGATCTCCGTCGCCGCTGGCCCGCGCTGGCAGATGCCGTCTGGCAGGCGGCGGCCGGCGATGGGGCCTGCGCCAATCTGGGAAGCGGCTGCACCGATAAAACGCGGTGGGCGCTTACGCTGGGAACCTCCGGAGCCATTCGTGTTATGGAGTCAGCAAAATATGAGCCGCCGCCTCCCTCCCTCTGGCGCTACCGGTTGGATCGCCGGCGCACCCTGTTGGGCGGCGCGCTCAGCAACGGCGGCAACCTGATGGATTGGTTTCAACGGAACCTGATATTGCCGAAGCCGGCCGAGCTGGAGCAGGATCTGTCCCAACGCGAGCCGGGATCACACGGCCTGATATTTGCGTCCTACCTGGCCGGCCAGCGCAGCCCCTTTTGGGATGGAGCGGCGCGCGGTGAAATTTATGGGTTGACTCTCCACACCGACGCAGTTGACTTGGTTCAGGCGGGAATCGAGGCGGTGGCCATCCATTTCGCTCGCATCGCGGAGGGGATTGTTTCGGTTGTCGGCCGGCCACATCAGATCGTCGGCGGTGGGAATGCGCTGGTATCCTCACCAGCTTGGGCACAGATGATCTGCGATGCGATCGGCCTGCCGCTGTGCGCCACTTCGGATGCGGAGGCCAGTCTGCGCGGCGCTGCCCTGCTTGCAATGGAGACAATGGGAATTTCAACCGAAGTCCCATCCGATCCGGCGGCCAGGATTTTGTATCCGGATCCGGAGCGGATGAAGGTCTTTCAATGCGAACGGGATAGGCAGGAGCATAGAATGAGTTCAGTTTTGCGGGAATGATTTTCGTTCGCCCCCACCCCAGCCCTCCCCGCAAGCGGGGAGGGGGAGGGAGTTTAGCGGCGGTGCTTTTATCTTGCCCCCCAGTCCCTCTTAATCCCCTCCCCCGTTTACGGGGGAGGGTTAGGGTGGGGGTGCATCCAATATGGTCGTAAATCATTCCCACAGAACTGAACTCATTCGGGTTGAGCGAAACGCCTAAATCACCGGCTCCGGCAACTAACCGCTTGGCATCGTGGTCAAACTCATCATCATTCATCTTCATTTCATAATTTATTAAATGCTGAACGGTATACAGAAAAAGATCGGCGCTCGACAGGGGTCGTAGACTGCTTTTCGAGATGCTTCCCTGGCAATGAGGAACTAAAGGGCGCCTCTTTTCGTCAGACATAGTGTAATTCCTGCCTGTTTGGTTTGCGTATAGCGGATGAAGGAATAATTCTATTGTAGGGAAAGGAGATCGAGCAAGATGAGAATATCCATGCTATCAATCTTGGCAGCTTTGATAGTTATACCAAACACTCTCCTTGCACAAGCGTTCGAGGTGCCGCCAATCGGTAATATCCCGGAGATCGCCAATCCAGCACCCACCACCTGGGCTATGTCCGGAATAACGATTATCCACCTAAGTCAGAGCATTGGAAAACGCACGCCGATCATGCGTACGGAGACTTGGGATGCTCGCACTGTGGAGATCCTTTCACGAACCCAGGCGCCGCCTTTACGAAAAAAAGACATTCGGGTACTCCATACGAACGGACGTTATTACATCGTTGTGCGGCGCTTTATCCTGATGCGCGTAACTCCGCAAGACGCTCGGTCTGAGCGGTTAAGCGAGGCCCAACTCGCCCAATACTGGGCAAAGTCGGTCCGCAATGCGTTGCCTCAAGTTGCCCCCATGCCAGACCGGTTCGGTATCTAACAAGAGCCGGATTACGATAGAGCTTGGCTCCGCACATTACCCCCGACCATGCGCGGAGCCAACATTCATCCAAGCGGTTGAGGTTTTCCCCAGACTAGCATTCATCATTGCCATCGTAACCCCCGATTATCATTTTGAACGAGGTGAAGGATCCCGTTATCATCGGATCACCCTAATAGGGGGCCTTCGATTTGCTCCGGATCACAAGGAAAGGCTCGTAGGGAATTGATTGTTCACCTAACCCCTTGTCCCCCTCCCCGTTTCAGGAGGAGGGAATCGCTCCCCTTTGGCGTGTGAGGAGTGGACTTCGTAAACCCAAAGCTCTTAACCATTGCAAGCATCGTGTCTGAGCGTGCCTGGAAGCGGGCAGCCAAGGTCCTGGCACTGATCACATATCCGCGGCCTTTATGTACGAAAACCAGCACAACAGATCGAGTCCGGGTACCGGGGTGCGTCTGATCCAGTCCTGAGAAGCTGAGCAGCACGGCAGGCACTCCTTGATAGGTGAAAGCCTTCTTCGACACGATCTTTACTTCGTCGTAATGATCCGGCAGCGTGGTGGCGACCTTGGCCATCAGATCGTCCGCTGTCATATCCTTAACCGGAAATATCGCCACCGCCAGCCTCTCTATACTGTCATCAGCTTGCTGAAAGTAGACTAGCCCGTCGCTTCCCTCATCCGGTGTGTAGACATTATCATGTTTCCAGCCAGGAAGATAACCGATATACCATCCGTGCGGATCGTGATACCACGCCAGAGGAACGACCACCACAACAAGGGAATACTTGGCGTAGAGTGGGACTATTTTGGGTTTATGACCGCTGGCCGCTACGCCTAAGCCACGATACCAGACATTGAACGTATAGCGTGTAGTAGCTCTTGGGTGGTCAATCAGGCTGGTACGACCGGTCACGTTAATGCCGCGTCCAAACCGACCCCCCGATACAACCACCTTAGTTCCGGTGAAATACCAACGAAAAGTCACTGCCCGACCTGGCGTTGAAGGATTAGGCTCTACCTCTATTGCGTTTGGCTGGGCAAGTGCCGGTATCACAGGCAGTGAGAGAATACCGAAAAACAGGGAAACTTTTATCAATCGCATCATTCGATCACACATCTAACCTTTAACCTTTTATTATAGGCAGGCATGACTGCGCGAATGGGTATTCGTATCGTGATAAACATATCCTCAACCCAACCCGCTTTGACTGAAAGCTTCGCGCGGCTTATACCCGTCTGCTCATCCATTATTCTAATAACGTGACCGGGTTGAATCAGTGACGCCATTATGATGTAAGAGTTCAGGTCTCGCGCGGCTTGCAATGTCATGAATTGCATCCAGCTTTTCGGGGACATCGGTCGCATCGCCGATCTGATCCACGGTGACAAAGCGGGCAAGCGTATGATAGTCGGCTTTCCGCAGGGCATCCGGTAGCCCCAGCTCTTTGAAGTAATTGTCAAACACGGGTACGAGGAAGTCCTCGCTTGCTTTGATATCGGGTGAAAGAGGTGAAGGCTTGTTCAATGTTTCTAGCGAGAATGTTACCTTGGCGATCGCCTTCCGCATCGCCTCCTCGCGGCGCTCCGCTTCCACGTGCTCAAATAGGTCGGAGGATTGGTCTCCGCGGGCATAATTCAGCAGCACCGATTCAGTGCACAAATAGTTTTCAATTTCCCGCCGCCTCCACATCATCTCTTTCAGTTGGGCGCCGGATTGCAGCTCTTTATTCAAATGATCAAAGATGGCAATGCCTAATAGATCTTGTTTTGCCTCTTTTAACGCATAAAAATGTTCACGGGCCTTCTGGGGCAGATTCGTGGAAACATAGGTGACGAATGGCCGCTCGAGATCGCCCAAAACGGGATGCCGCAGCTTTTTCGCAAATTCCCGCAGGATATCCAGGTCAGTGGGACCCTCTAAATACAGCACCCAGCCTGTCTGCTTGGCCTGTAAATATTGATCGAATCCGAAATCTTTGAGGGCCTTTATAACTTGGCTGCCGCGATCATTGAGCGGGTGCGGCTTGCCGACAAATGCAATCACTCGATCATTGCGAGTTGCCGCCTCGTTAAGCACCACTTCAGAATGACTGGCGGCGATTACCTGTGATCGCTGGCTCTCCGCGACCTCAGTCAACAATTGGTAAATTTGGCGCTGGCGAAGCACCTCCAGATGCGCGTCGGGCTCGTCAAGCAACAAAACGGTCTCCGGATTGGCGTAGAGATGTGCTAAAAGCAGCAGGGTCTGCTGCAACCCTCTTCCGGACGATGAGATGTCGAGATCTGTCCAATAAGTTCCGGTGAATTCTTCATAAGACATTATAATTTCACTGCGCTCCGAGATATATTCCGGCTCCAGCAAGTTGACGCCGAACAGGTTCTTGATATGCTTCGTCAAAAGTTGCCACGCCGAATGATCCTCGTCTTTTTGAAAAATTTGCCAGCATAGGTTTCGGAGCACTTGAGCGGTTTGCCCCTGCCCGATCAAAACGCCGATTTCGCCCGGCTGTTTGAAGTACTCGCGATCAGCCAGCCCCGACATCGGCGGGAGAAAGGCGACGCGCACCTTCCCTGCTTCCGATGGTACTGGCATTCTGTTCGGCGACTTGTCCGCCTGCCATGCTTCGCTTGCAGTGACATGTTGAATTCGTAAGGGGCGGCAATAGAACGATTCCTGGTTGGCGTAATCGAACTCGAGTCCGCATGACCACTCTTTGCCATGCGTCATCCCATCCACGATAATATCAATCCGGACATTCTGCGTTTGGGGTGCGCCGTTAACTTGTTGCACATCCCGCACGTGCATTTCACGCCACAAAAGATTGGCGTTCGGCACTGGGATCGCTATCAAGTCACGGCGGTTGATGGTCACACCGGGGCGTTTATCCGGCGACGTTTTTCCCAGCCGCTTCTCATTCCAGCGGCGCAGGCCGATCTCCCAAAGCGCCAGTGCCTGCAAGACAGTCGTCTTCCCTGAGTTATTCGGCCCCACAAAGACGACGTTTTTCCCCAGCTCAATTTCATCGTCTTCGAGCTTCTTGAAGTTTTTAACGTGGATGCGGGTTAGCACTTTGTCGTCTCCGACTGCCACGCTTTGCTCGCAGCGACATGTTCGATCTCATCTTCCTCGCCTTTCCATCCCATTACTCCGGCGCCCCAATCAAGTGGCGGGATACACCGACTTTTTCAACAACTTCTTAAAAACCGTCCATCGTCCAGACCGGCGGGCCGGATAGCGCAGCCGCCATTAATTGAAACGCCTTCTCATCGTGAACGCCGATGCGCCCCGCATGCCGTAGCTCGGCCGAGCTCGGCACGCCCCAGAATGCCTGCGAAAAGGACTGGATATCCAGCTCGATCTCGGCCTCATGAGCGGTCGGTTTCACTTGAATGCGGCCCTCGCCCATTTCCATCTCCCAGCACCGGCCGTTCCAGGGCGCCGCCTCATCTTGGACCGAGATGCGAAATCGCCCTTCAACGGCGGGATTAATCGCTAACCAGCTCAATGCAGCCTCCACATCCACCACTCTGCCCATGGTCATCGGGTGAATTCTGGTTTTGACCTCGTGCTCCATTGTAATATCCCACAACACATCATCGCTGGGCGCGCTCCATTCAAACGCACCCACCTGCATATCGTGATGGCGCAGTAGGCCCAAAAAGCCGCGATAGGCGTCCGATGTCAGCGCCACCATCTCGCGTATTGAGGTCAATTTGTATTCATCTCCAAACTGAAAAACCAGATATCCACTCGGTTCATCCTCCGCTTCAAAAAGGTAGACGAAGGTGATGGGGTCGCTTTCCTGGTTGATCACCCCATTCCAGGCCCGCTCATCTCGGATGATACAGCCGCGATACCGTCGCGCGTACTGATTATAGATCGCCTGGATGGTGGAATGGTCAGCCGGATCGGCAGGGTGAACGTGGGAGGCTTGCGGCGAATGCGGTAGATTTCCGGATCCGATATTGTACATAAAATGGCGCCCGATCCAATCCCAGCCGAACTTTCGGTAGTAGGCATAGCTGAAGGGATAGAGGCACGATAGAGTCTGCCCCTCTTCCTTCATGTGCTCGAGCAGCCTTCGCACCAGCGCTCCGGCGTAGCCGCGCCGCCGTGATGCGGGGTGGCACATCACGTCCGCAACGCCGCCCATTTTCACCACCTGTTCGCCGAAATAGACCTCGAAGGGGATCGCGCGGGCCGCCGCCTGTAAGCCTCGCTCGTCAAAAAGGCCGTAGGCGCCGGGCAGATGACGCTCATCATCCGGCTTCGGTGTTTTTCGGCGTCCCCGACTGAAGGCAATCGAGGCTAAGGCGCGGCCTTGGTCGAGGTCATCTTGCGACAGCGATCGAATTTCCATTCACATTTCACTTTCTAGAAAAGCTGATGATAGTTTACACTTTAAGCAGCATTCGGAAAACAAGGTAGATTACGGCCGTTACCAGACCAGCGCCCGGAATCGTCACAAACCACGTCATCAAGATGTCGCGGGAACGCAGCCATCGCACGTCGCGAAACCGGCTTCGCGCCCCAACCCCGATGACGCTGCTCGATACCACCTGGGTCGAGCTGACCGGCGCGCCGGTCAACGCGGCCAGCGCAACGCTGCCGGCGGCCGCTATCTGAGCCGAAAACGCCTCCAGCGGCCTCACCCGGACGATCCCGAAGCCGACCGTGCGGAATATCCGCAAACTGCCCAGCAAGCAACCAAGCGATAGCGCGATGCCAGCTAGCGCCGATGCCCACCATGGAGGCTGGAAATAGGTCAGGAGATTGGCCGCATAGAGGGCGGTGGTTATCATGGCGATGGATTTCTGGGCGTCGTTGCAGCCATAGCTTACCGATTGCAAAAAGAGCGCCGCCACCTCACCGTACCGCAACACCCGATTGAGGATAATGGTCGCTCGTACCAGCACCCAGGCCAGCAGGCTGAAGATGAAATAGCCCAGCACAAAGCCGAGCAGCGGCGAAAAGAGCAAGCCGGCAATCACCTTGACCCCTCCGACCAGCTTGAGATGATAAATGAGGGGTCCCAAACCCCAATGTATTGAGCCCGACTTCAAACGGGCTATCAGCGCCGCCGCAATGAGCCCGCCAACCAATCCATGAGTGCTGCTGGCCGGCATGCCATGTCTGCGCGCCCACAGGTTCCAGATCAGTGCGCCCAGCAAAGCGGCCAGCACGGCGGTCAAACGGATCAATGAGCCGTCCCTCTCGCGCCCCCAATGCACCAGCCCTTCGCCGAGCGTTCTAGCCACAAAGGGCGGAGCGATGGAAAGGCCAACGATCACTCCGGTAATCACCACAATCTGGGCGCCGCGGCGTGAAGATGCCCGGGTTCGCACCGTGGTGGCGAGCAGGCCACTGAGATCGTTCATACCGTTGGTGATATCGAAGCCGAATGCTACCAGCACGATAGCGACCAGCAGCAGCGTGGAGGCGGTGCTCATCATTCCTATCTTGAAATGGGGCGTTTCGGTCTCGGACCGACCGTGGACGTATCAATCGGGTGAAAGCCGATCTTCAGGGCCGGTGACCCGGGCTTTAACCGAAAATCCCCGCGCGAAGGGTTTACAAATTGCGGATCGGCAATGATCGAGTGCAAATCCAGTCCGCGGGCGCGCCATTGATCCCAGCTCTGTCCGGCGAAATTAAAGGACCTGCCCCCGACGCAATAGTAGAGGTTGTCGTCGAACTGATAATGGCTATCCGCCCAGCCGCCGGACAGCAGCGGACCCGATTTCCAGTAGATAATATTGTGCTTAAAATCGAGCGCAAGATAGGTCTCCGGCTTCGAGTGGACCAGTTGAGCCTCCCGGTTCAAAGCGAAGATATTATTCTCGATCGTATCGTCACGGCCGTAATGGAGATGGAGGCCGCCGCTCTTGGTGCGATAGACGATATTATCCTTGACCAGTATGTCGCTGCTGCCCTCATCCAAATAGATTCCCCAGCCGCCGTAACTGTAAGATTCCACGTTGTAAATCAGATTGTTCAGCTCTTTGGTGCCCGGTGATACCCCCAGCGTGTAGATGCCGCCCATATCGCTCAGCACCCCATGACCGATATGGTAAATCTTGTTATAGGCGATCAGATTATTCACCGCATTGCTGGGGCCGTATCCCCAACTCCAGCCCACCGAGATGGCGGTGTAGTTCATATCGTGAATTAGGTTGTGCACGATCTGGTTGTCACCGCTATTGCCCACCCAGATGCCGACCGCCTCGCGATAGATGAGGCCGCCGTCATAGATCGTGTTGTCCGATACGATGGTTGAACGGCTGTCGTGCCCCACCTTGATCGCGCCGGCGCCCAGGTCATGGAGTTCGTTTCGTATCACCGCATTGTTATCGCAGCCGGCCGCCAGCTCCACCCCGTAGCCGCCGAGATGCTCGAAGCGGCAATCCTCGATGGAGCAGTTACGGGCCGCCTGCAGGTAGACGGCGCCGGGCACGCTGACGGCGGCTTGTCCATCGCCGCTGCTGTCGGCCGGTAAGTCCCATTCGGTATAGGCAAAGGTAAGGCCGCGCAGAATAATGTCGTGAATGGGGGATCGGTTGGTTCCCACCATACGAACCAACTGAGACAGCTTCGGCGCAACAATACGGTCTCGATTCGGATCCTTGCCGGCCGGCGCGTCGTAGGTGAGCGTACCGGTTCTCCGATCCAGGTAAAACTGGCCCGAGCGATCCAGCGCCTCGTAGACGTTTTCCACGATAAAGCGGCATTCCCGCGGTTGAAAGTCTTCAGTCAACTTGAAGATACTGGGATGGACAAAGGTGACCAGGTGGCTTGCCTCGTCCACGCTCTTGATGTGCAGATGGGAATCCACCCAAAAGTGAAAGGCGACGATCTCGACATCCGGCAGATCATGCCAATCCGCTCGAATGTCGCCCGGTGCAAACTCGGCGCTGGAGTTGCCCTGATTCCATGGGTGGCTAGCCTGGTCGGGCAATAGACCGGTAAAGCGGAAGTAACCCGTTTCCGGTAACCGGGGCCGCTGCAGCCGCTTCCCATTATCCCATAATTGGGTGAAGTACCAGTCGCCGACCTGAACCGAGCTGATATGGGTGATCCACATCGGCTGTCCGTGAACGGTGGCTCGTTGCCATCCGCCGATCCGCTCTCCACCGGCGATGACCGGATGTTCGCCGGGATAGGCCTCGTAGATGACCGGTTGGCCGGGTTGGCCGGAATCTGCCGGCGTCATCTCCAGCGGTCTGGTGAGATAGTAGGTGCCGCGTCTTATAGATACGATGATGGTTCTGGTGTTGCCCGGATGGGAGGCGTTAAACTCGACCACTGCTGTTTGGGATTGCTCGAGTGTGGCGAAGGGACCATCGGTACGCTTCCGGTTGGGCGAGGGCAATCGGCCGCTCCAGCCATCGTTGCCATTGGCGGCGACATAAAAGCAGATGGCCGAATTGGGCGTTGCGGCGGCGGGCATCGGCGTCACCTCCACATATAAACTTGATAGGAGCGATAAAATAACCAATGCTTTGAGGCGCAACCCAGGTTTCCTCCTCTAAGAGGATGTTGAAAAAGACGCTGAATCTTACCGCTGCGTCATTCCCGCCTGCCTGTCTGCGTGCGGACACGCACAGGCGAGCAAGACAGCACCGATCATATTTTCATACTGCAAATGCGGATGGATATTTATTTCACCAACGGCGATTGAATTACCTGCCTGCTCACTCAACTTCGATTCAATTGGTTGCCGCCAACGACTTACCGGAACTTCACATCGTATAATAAAGTAAGGAAGGTTGTTAAATTGTTCGTCATTGCCCCCGAATCACGATGCCGCAATGGGAACCCGGAATCCAGAATATCAGCATACCTGCTTGGAGAGAGGCAGAAGAATGGATTCCCGCTTTCGCCTGCCTGCGGTAGGCAGGCGGGAATGACGAGGCGGCGCACTACAGCGACTTTTTCAAGAGCCTCATAATGAATGGTTTAGCGATGGAGACGACACAAGAGCTTGAATTTGACATAAAGGGCATGACCTGTGCCTCCTGCGTAACGCGGGTGGAGAAGGCGCTCAATCGAGTGCCGGGCGTGAAAAGCGCGGCGGTCAATTTAGCGACCGAGCGGGCGGTCGTCACGCTAGACAGCACCGATGTGAATCCCCAAAAGCTGATCGAAGCAGTTGAAATTACCGGCTATGAGGCCAGCTTAGCCGAGCACAAAGCATCGCCGCAATCGAAGGCGGAGCGGAACCGGGCGCTCACCATCATGCAGTGGAGATTGTGGGTTGCCATCGCGCTGAGCGTGCCGGTCATCTTGATCAGCATGACACTGCCGGTGCGCTCGCACACGTGGAACCTGGTGCTGCTGGCTTTGGTCACGCCGGTTCAGTTTGGGTCCGGCCTTCCTTTCTATTGGTCCAGTTTTAAGGTGCTTCGGCACGGCTCGGCCGACATGAACGTGCTGGTGGCGCTGGGCACTTCGGTGGCCTATTTCTACAGCGTGGCCGCCCTTTTCTGGCTAGGCGGTCCTATCTACTTCGATACGGCGGCGGCCATTACCACCTTGATCTTGATCGGGCGCTACCTAGAGCTGAGGGCGCGGCGCAGAGCCAGTGATGCCGTTCAACGGCTGCTGACCCTCTCCCCTCGCACCGCGCTGGTCATTCGTGGCGATCGGGAGATCGAGGTTCCCATCGAAGATCTGAAGATTGACGAGCTGGTGGTGGTGCGGCCGGGTGAGCGTATCCCGGCCGACGGCATTGTGGAGAGCGGCTCATCGAACGTTGATGAGGCGATGATAACCGGCGAGAGTATGCCGGTTGAAAAGATACCGGGATCTAATGTCATCGGTGGAACGATTAACGGCAGCGGCGCATTAAACTTTCGAACCACCCGGGTCGGCTCCGAGACGATGTTGGCCCAGATCATCCGGCTGGTTGAAACCGCGCAGGGAAGCAAAGCGCCGGTGCAGCGGCTGGCCGATCGGGTTGCGGCCGTGTTTGTGCCGATCGTGCTGATGATCGCGCTCGGCACTTTCATCGGCTGGCATTTTCTGCTGGGATCCACGATTGCGGCCGCGCTAATTCCGGCCGTAGCGGTGCTGGTTATCGCCTGCCCATGCGCGCTGGGTTTGGCAACACCGACCGCCATCATGGTGGCGTCAGGGCGCGGGGCGGAGCTCGGAATTTTAATTAAGGGTGGTGAGACGCTCGAGCAGGCCGGCAAAATCACCACCGTAATCATGGATAAAACCGGCACCATTACCACCGGCACGCCGGAGGTGACCGACGTTATACCAATGGATTCAACCGGCAAAGAGCGTCTGCTCACCCTGGCCGCATCGGTGGAATCCCGATCCGAGCATCCCATTGCGTCCGCGGTCACCCGAGAGGCCGCCCAGCGCGGCATATCGGGCTTGCCGATCCGCTCATTTCAGGCGCTTTCCGGGTTGGGGGCTCAAGCCGAGGTGGAGGGGGCGCCGGTCATTATCGGCAATGAGCGTTTGATGAGGGATCGTGGGGTTGAAATCCCCTCGGTCGAAGCGGAGCGAATAAAAAAGCTGTATGAGCAGGGCAAAACGGTCGTGCTGGTTGCGGTACATGGCCGCCTGGTTGGGGCGCTGGCTATGAGCGATACGGTGGCCGAAAGCAGCGGTGGGGCGATTTCCCATATCAAATCGCTGGGTCTAAGAGTGGTTATGCTCAGCGGTGACAACGAGCGCGCCTCCCGCTACATCGCCTCTCAGGTCGGCGTGGATGAGGTGGTTGCCGGCGTGCTGCCGGATGGGAAGGCGAAGCTGGTTAAAAAATACCAGCAGCGGGGCGAAGTGATCGCCATGGTCGGTGATGGGGTCAATGATGCGCCGGCCCTTGCCCAAAGCGATCTGGGCATCGCAATGGGACAAGGGTCCGATGCGGCATTGGAGACCTCCGACATCACCCTGCTCCGATCCGATTTAATGGGCGTTGTCACTGCAATCGAGCTTTCACGCCGAACCATTAAAACAATACGTCAAAACTTATTCTGGGCGTTTTACTACAACGTGGTTGCCCTTCCGCTGGCCGCTGCCGGACGCCTCAACCCTATGGTCGCGGCGGCTGCAATGGCGTTTTCATCGGTATCGGTGGTCGCCAACTCGTTGCGGTTAAAACGATTTCATCGGGCGTAGATTGATCAATCTCACTCCGCAGCGTCGCTATCGAGCGGTTGAGCGGGATGAAGGCGGGCGACGGCCGGAAAAAGTCGGCCCAAAGTGGTCAGCAAGCGGTTCCGTTGTTCAGGAGAGAGCGTCCCGATTCGATCGGCAATGTGGGCACGGTGGATCGGCTGTATCAGTGCCGGCAGGATGGTGCTGCTTTCTAATATTCCGCCCTCGCCGGCCGTCAGTTTTAACGACGCGACGTCTTGGCCAGCAACCCGGCCAATCACGATGGGTGCCACCCAGATATAGGAGCTATTGGATGAATTGACCGGAATAACCGAATCCATCGTCACCACGGCGGTAACGGCGCAGTCCGGCTTGCTTCGCCCGGAATGCGGCCATATTAGGTCGTAGGTTGAACAAAAATAGATTCCGCCGAACCGAAACGGGGGATCCGTTCGCCATTTCGGTAGGCGGGTCGAACCAGATGTGTGAATTATACCCGCTTGCATACCCGTATTTTTGGCGGTTTATTTAAAAATTGGAGAGGTGAACGAGGTCGTGAATAGGATTTTTAACCCATTATGTTGAATATCCGGACTAAACCAATCACCAATCCATGCTGTATCAGTAAGGGGAGAATATGGTTTCGACATGTCTGTTTTGCCGCATTGCGGCTAAAGAAATACCCAGTCAGATCGTCTTTGAAGATAGCGAGTTTTTAGCCTTTAAGGATGTAAATCCCCAGGCGCCGGTTCACATCCTCATCATTCCCAAAAGTCATTACAACACCTTGTTGGATGTGAGCGACTTCACGATGCTGGGCCGCGCTCAGCAGATCATCATTCGGATCGCGGAGGAGCAGGGCATTGCACAGAGCGGTTTCCGAATCGTGATGAACTGCCGGGATGACGGAGGCCAGACCGTCTATCACCTGCACTACCATCTGCTAGGGGGGCGCTTTATGGCCTGGCCGCCTGGATAGGTAGTTGAAAAATACTATAATAGCCCTGGGCCGTCATTGCTGAGCGAATGAGTACAGTTTTGTGTGAGTGATTTGCCTGCCTGTGCGGGTCCACGCACGCAGACAGGTGGCAGCATTGATCGCCCCCTCACCCCAGCCTTCCCCCACGAGAGGGGAGGGTGCCATTGCGAGCGAAGCAATCCGTCTCGGCAAAAAGGAGATTGCTTCGTTGCCGCTTCGCGGCTTCTCGCAAAGACAGGAGAGCATTGGCATACCTGCCTGCCGATAGATATAAGACGGGATTCCCGCTTTCGCGGGAATGACGAGCAGCTTGAAAAGTGCGAAAAGTGCAACGGAGCGGGTACAATAAGCAACGTCGTAGCGTAATTTTCTTCCATCTTCAAAACGGTTTTAAAAGGAGGCGGTCCAATTAATCCGTTCAAATCATCCCGATTCGCAATGATGAGCGCCGTTCTGTTGGCTCTATTCGCCAACAGCGCCGTATCGGCCCAGCCGACAAAACTGCCCTCGCCGCCGAAAATTGATGCCTCATGCGCCATCTTGGAGGATGCCGATACCGGTCAGGTGCTCTACGCAAAAAACCCGGGCGTGCCGCGCCCACCCGCCAGTTGCACCAAGATTATGACCGCAATCCTGTTGCTGGAGCATACTCAGCCCGATGACATCATCGTGGCCTCAAAAAATGCGGCCGATACGGGCGGCAGCAGCATGTACTTGCAGCCGGGTGAGCGGATTACCGCTCACGACCTGCTGTATGGGATTTTAATGCTCTCCGCCAATGACGGGTGCGTGGCCGCCGCCGAGCACATCGCCGGCTCGGTGGCAAACTTTGTTAAAATGATGAATGAAAAGGCGGCTGCAATCGGCTGCACCAACACCCACTTCTCCAACTGCAATGGATTGAGCAATGTGGATCACTACACCACGGCGGCCGACCTGGCGCTGATGGCCCGATACGCTTTTCAAATACCGGAATTTGATGAGGTGATCCAGACCAAATACTACCGCATTCATCGCTCCATCAATCAGCAGAACGTCTTTTTGCGCAATATAGATCATTTTCTCTGGGATTACCCCGGCGCCATCGGGGTTAAGACCGGATTCACCGATGCGGCCGGGTGGTGCTTTGTCGGATCCGCCACGCGAAAAGGCTGGCGGCTGGTTTCGGTGCTGCTCAACTGTCCTAACATTTATCATGAGACGGCCGAACTGGATAATTGGGCGTATAACAACTTTAAGCGGGTTCTGGCGGCAAAGGCGGGGGCGGTAGTGGGGCAGGCAACCGTGATCGGCGGCAAGAGACGAATGGTTTCCCTCCGGCTCGCTCAACCCGTTTACGTGGTGGTTCCCAAAAATTCCAATGAGCGGATATCATTACAAGTTGAGCCGGACACGCTGAAAGCGCCGGTTGCAATTGGAGAGCCGGCCGGCCGAGTCATTGTACAGCTCAATGGAAAGCCGGTGGTGAACGAGCCGCTCACCGCCAGCGCGGCAGTGGCGAAGAGCGGCTCATACGTGGCCGCATCCGTCTCCCCTTACGCACTTTTAGTGCTTATCTTGTTTGGATTTGGTATATTACGCTATGGAAGTTCGATTACAAAAATTGTTGGCCGCCGCCGGAATCGGCTCGAGACGCGCTTGCGAGAGTTTGATCGCTTCCGGTAGGGTGATGGTGGATGGGCAGGTAGCCCGTCTCGGAGCTAAAGCAAACCCTGAGACGGCGGCCATTCAAGTGGATGGAAGGCGGGTGGCGGTTCGGGATCCGATCGCCCCAATTTATCTTCTCTTGAACAAGCCGATCGGATATACCTGTACCGCACATGATGCTCACGCCGAGCGCACCGTTTACGATCTGTTGAAAAACGTAAATGAACGCATATTCACGGTTGGCCGACTGGATGAGGATACCGCCGGCTTGCTGCTTTTAACTAATGACGGCAATTTCGCCTACCGCCTGGCGCATCCCCGTTTCCACCTGCCGAAAACCTACCAGGCGGTTGTGAGGGGGATTATCTCACCCTGGGCGCTAACTGATCTTCGCTGCGGTATTCTATTGGAGGATGGGATGACAGCGCCGGCGGATGCCCAATTAATTGAAACAGATCGAAAACGGAACGTGTCGGTCATCCAGTTGACGTTGTACGAAGGCCGCAACCGGCAGGTACGAAGAATGCTGAATGCGGTGGGGTTTAAGGCGCTCGCGCTCACGCGAATGCGATTTGGCAATTTAACGCTGACCGGCTTAGCGCCCGGCACCTATCGAAAGCTGCAATCCGGTGAAGTGAAAGAGCTAATGATGCTGGCGGCTCAACACGAGGCCAACGCCGAAATTCCGCCCCAAGCTGAAATGCCGTGCGATGAGGCAAATGAATGAGTACACTGAATCCTATTAAATTGAGGTTCAATCACTATTTGGGACAATGAGAAATAAAAGCATCTTTTCACTCTTAGCCTTTATGGTCGGTGTCCTTTTACCAGACTTGTGCTGGGCGGCACCACAGCGGATCGTATCGCTCACGCCGAGCAATACGGAGATCCTGTTCGCAATCGGGCTTGGGCCGCGTGTGGTTGGGGATACCACCTATTGCGATTACCCACCGGCCGCTCGAAAACTGCCTAAGGTGGGCGATTATCAGACCTCCATCGAAAAGGTCATTGCACTCAGGCCCGATCTGGTGGTCGCCGATTCGTTGCTGAACCATACCGCCATCGCCCAGTTAAAGCGACTTCATATTCCGCTTTACACCTTTCATGCTGACAGCCTAAGCCAGCTTTATGCCGGAATTACCGGATTAGGCCGTGTCACCGGGCGGGTAGCGGCGGCACAATCGCTGGTACACCGGATGAAGGCCGATATGGCGCGTATTGCGGCAATCGTGGGTAAGGAGCACTTCCGGCCGAAAGTGCTCTACATCGTGCAGATCAATCCGCTGTGGGTAGCCGGCCCCGATACGATAACCAATGAGCTGATCGGCCTGGCTGGGGGAATCAATGTAGCGGCCAACTCCTCACCCGGTTATCACCCCTATTCGCCCGAGCTGGTGGTGGCCGACAATCCGGACGTAATCATTGTGTCGAACAGGGACGTGGGGCAAGTTCAGCGGCCCGGCTGGGAAGGAATCCGCGCCATTAAAGATCACGCCGTTTGCGGAATCAACTCCGATATCATCTCACGAACCGGACCTCGGCTTGTCATCGCCCTAAGGCAGCTTGCGCGGCTCCTACACCCGAATGCCTTCAAAAAGCAGCGTTAGCGCACTGCCTTCGCCGCGTGGAGCATTGCTTCGTATTTTAATCCTATGCGCGGTTCTGGGTGCAGCGTTGACCGCCGATCTCGCGCTAGAACCGTCGGATATTCCGGTTCGGCTAAGCGATGTCGGGCGCGTGCTCTTATCTCATACCCCGTTGCTGCACGATTGGGTCGCTCCACCGGTTTCACCGATTGCAGAACCGATCGTGTGGGAGCTCCGAGCGCCGCGCGCGATGATGGCGGCATTGGTCGGGTGTCTGCTGGCCATTGCCGGGGTTGCCTTTCAAGGGTTGTTGATGAATCCCTTGGCCGACCCCTACACGGTGGGAGTTTCGGCCGGCGCGGCGGTGGGGGCGGCCCTAGCTGAGCTGCTTGGTTGGAGCGGGCACTGGCTGGGATTTGGGCAAACCGCCAGCGCCTTCTTCTTTGCGATGGCGGCGATCGTGCTGGTTTACAACCTGGCCCGAATCGGCGGGCGGGTTTCGGCGCAGACTTTTCTGCTGGCCGGCGTCGTGGTTGGGACTTTTCTCTGGTCTTTAATTCCGCTGACCATGGTTCTTGCCCGGCGAGCCGACGCGCTCAATCGGATCATCTACTATTTGATTGGAAGTTTGCAAGGTGCGACTTGGAGCCGTGTGATCTTGCTGCTGCCATTCGTGGCCATCGGATTGATATTGATGCAGATGCTGGCTCGGGAGCTGAACTTAATGACGTTGGGTGAGGAAAGCGCCGCTCACCTTGGCGTCGAGATCGAGCGGTTTAAAATAAAGGTGCTGGTCATCGGATCGCTGATGACGGCGGCCGCCGTTTCGGTGAGCGGCATCATCGGTTTTGTAGGGCTCGTGGTTCCGCATATCGCCCGGCGGCTGGTGGGTCCCGATCATCGCCGCGTGTTGGGAGTGGCCGCGATCCTGGGCGCAACGCTGGTGGTCATATCGGATACTGCGGCACGGGTGGCGCTCGGAGAGATGCCGGTGGGAGTCATCACTTCCTTAATTGGAGCACCGTTCTTTTGCCTGCTTTTGCGACGGGAGATGGCCAAGCCCTCGTAAATCAAAGAGGAGCCATTTCACTGTAGTTGCTATTGGCAGTAAGGTAATGTGTAGTCAGCATTCACCTAAAAATTTTGAGGTAAAAATTGGCAAAAAGCAAGAAAAATCAGGTTTCAGCGCCTCTTGATCAAGCCAAGAAAGATTCGGTTTGGATAACGCCGGAGGCCGATCGGGAAATCGCCAAGATAGGCACCCGATTCTTCCTGATGGTGATCATCTTGCTGACCGTTGTGTTCGGCGGGATGATGATCTTTTATCACTTCGTGCCGGTTTCGAATAACACGGCGTCCATATTAGATGTCATTTCAGCGCTGATCATTTTCATTCCGTTTTTTGCGGGCGCTCGGCGATCCTTTCGACGGTTGAAGCAGATCGGTAAGGATTTGCTGGCAAAGAAGCAGAGCCTGGCTGCAGTTCAAGCGCTGGAGCCGTTCACTCGATTCGGAAATCGTAATTTCGATACCGATGGTGAGGCGCACATGTTGCTGATGATGGCTTACATTGACCAGAATCGCTGGAGTGAGGCTGAAAAAACGCTCTATTTCCTGGAAAAGTATCGTAAACGGTACGATGCCTCTCTTATGGCGCGCCATGTATACGATGAATCGTTGGCGCGGCGGAAAAAATCTCAAAAAAATTCAACTGGATAGTTACCACTCGTTACCCGATAATTTGAGAGCGCGAACGACTGATAGAGAGAGGCTTTATCGGTATCTCCCATAAATCCGGGGGGGTTATCACATTTTGGCAGCGGGTTGTATATCAGCCGGGATGGATAAAGCCAGTTATTCGGGAGCGCTGAACAGTTTTAGAAATAGGCCGATTTAAGGGGCCGGTCGGCATTATGATAACGGTTTGTGAACTGGTCAAAGAGTTTTACGATAAGAAGCGCGGGACTATACGGGCGGTGGGTGGTGTGAGCTTCGAGTGCCGCCCCGGTGAGGTTTTCGGATTGTTGGGCGCTAACGGTGCCGGGAAGACCACTCTGTTGAGAATGCTGGGCACCATTTTGGCTCCCACTTCCGGCACCGCATCGGTCGGCGGCTATGACATTCATCACGCTCCAAATGAGGTGCGGCGCCACATCGGCTATCTTTCCAGCACAACCGCGCTCTATGACCGCTTGACCCCGCGGGAAATGGTGCTCTACTTTGCGCGATTGAGTGGGTTGAGCGCGGCTGAAGCGAAATCCCGGATCCAACAAATTTTCAGCGACTTGGACATGCTTGAATTTGCCGATCGTCGGTGCGACCGGCTGTCGAGCGGCCAGCGACAGCGGGTTTCCATCGCGCGCGCCATCGTTCACTCGCCGCCGGTGATGATCTTCGACGAGCCGACCAACGGCCTCGACGTGATCACGTCGAGAACGATTATGGATTTCATCCAGAAATGCCGCGACGAGGGGCGCACCGTCATTTTTTCAACCCACATCATGAGCGAGGCCGAGCGAATTTGTGACCGGATCGGGGT
>JAKBZR010000059.1 GCA_021842405.1 bacterium | reverse complement strand
TGGAATTTACCTTGATTGCTGAGCACCGGCATGATGGTATCCAAAACCCTTACCGGCACACCAACCGGCTTTAACCATTCGCCCCCATTGCGCTGGCCGTCGGTACGCCGCAAGCCCGCGATCAGATGAAGCGGCAACTCAATATCCGAGCCGGTCTGCTTTTCTTCGATCAAGGTAAATTCCACTTTAAGCAGGGCTGAGCTTTCCGGTTTCCATTTTATCTCACTCAGCTCAGCCGAGGTTACAATCAGCTCCGCCTCCGCCGACGTTTCATCAATCCGCCCGATTATGCGGTCTCCAATCCGTTGCATTGAGCCGTCATTCGCATTTTTCAAGTAACGATCCACCCATGCCAGCGCTTGATTCATCTCATCGAGTCGGTGATTGGGCTCCTGTAGCCCATGGCCTTCCCGTGGATAGTGGATGAATCGGCAGGGAACTCCTCGCGCATGCAGCGACTGGTACATCTCCTTCGAATTGCTGATGAAGGTGTTGTTATCGCTTTCACCGTGAATGATCAAAACCGGCGTTTGAATGCGGTCCGCATAGGTGGCCGGCGATAGGCGGCGATAGATATCCGGGTCCTCCCAGTAAAAACGCTCCAGATAGTCGGTGTCCCACCGCCAATATTCGGAGTTGCTGAAATCGGTAATGAGGTTGAAAATACCGAACATCGAAACGGCGACCTTGAAACGATCGGACTGCGAGATGGCCCAATTGGTCATATACCCGCCGTAAGATCCGCCCATAATCGCGATACGATCGGAATCGGCCAACCCTCGATCAATCAGGCTGTCAATTCCAGCCATTACATCACGAAAATCGCCACCGCCCAGATCGCGTGCGTTCGCCGTCGCAAAATCGTTACCGTATCCCTCGCTGCCCCGGTAGTTTGGCCGTAAAACGAGATATCCCTCATCCGCCCAAAGCGGGTGCATGCAGTAGCTTCGCAGCGAATTGGTAGACCTTCCTTTCGGACCTCCATGTACCTGCACCACCAAAGGGCAGCGGTTTCCTTCCCGATAGTTTCGCGGATAGGTGATGATGCCCTCAATAGTCAGGCCGTTATCCGATTGCCATTTAATAAGCTCGTGTCTCGGCGGTGCGTATGTGTGTAAAAAGTTACTGTTTAATGAAGATAGAGGCTTGACGTCTCCGGTCTTCAGGTTCAGCCAAACGAGTTCCGGCGGCTCCGCACCAGTTTCGCGCACCAGGGCCAAGCCGTCTAAGCCGACGGCGAGATCGGTCGTGTCGAAACCTTCCGGTGCGCGGCGCACAGCCGATCCAAGCTGCGGCTCGATCTGAATCACATTGGTATTGACTCCGGCTGCAATGAGGATATAGATATTGCCGTCGTGCCTTGACCAGCTCATGTGGAGGACGTCATTGTCCAGCGCGCAGCAGACGTTCCGAAATTCGTCCGTTTCGACCGAGACCATGTAGGCGTTATCGGTTGAAAAATTGCAATGGGAATCTGATATTGAGATGAAGGCGATCCACTGACCGTTTGGGGACCAGCATGGCAGGAATTTACTACCCGGCCGCTCCACCAGCTTTCTCGTTTCGCCGGTTTCCGTGATAAGCAGCCACAAATCGAAACGATGATAATCGCTGCCCTCGCCGGTATAATTGGTGAGGAAGGCGACCCGCTTCCCATCGGGAGAAGGAACAAAGTAGGCGACACCGTAATCACCGGTATAGATATGTGTCGGCTGGCCGCCATCGAGTGGAACGATTTGAAGCTGCATCCTCAGCTTATCTTCGTTCTCAGCCACTGGATCAATCTTGCGCTCGCGCCGATTTTCCTTTCGTAAATTTTCAACCGGCGCTGGCCGCGGCTGAGGAGAGAGGATCATCAGCCCCGATCCGTCCGGTATCCAGTGGAAACACCTGACCCCTTCACTCTCATGGGTCACCCGCCGCGCCTCGCCAGCGTCAAGCGGCAGCACCCACAACTGCTCCTTGGAATCGCTCTCATCGCCATCGGCCTCTTCGTCGCGATGATTGCCGGGACGGGTTGAAAGAAAGGCAATATTCCGGCCATCCGGCGACCACCGCGGAGAGTGTTCGCCTTCCGGCGAGAAGGTAATTTGGCGGGAGGCGCCGGCTTCAATATCGGCCAGCCACAAATGGTCAACCCGCCTGCTCTCCTCAAAGTCGGCCTCGTTCACTGCAAATACGACTCGATCGCCAGCCGGGTTGACCTCTACGCTGTGCGGCACCTTAATACTGATCAGGGAATGAGCGGTTATCTTTTGCGCGCTCCTCTTTTCCGCATGACCCGATTTACTGCCGCCGGAATCCCCTCTTTTGGAGACCAATTGGGTTCCTCCTCATCAATACACATCTATATCGAATATATTATACAGATTTGTTTAATTATTCCGGTGATGTCCATAATCCGGCCACCTTCAACGCCCGCCGCTGGGGTGAAGAGATAGCCAGTTCCGTAAATTGATCCGGATGTGCCCATTTAATTTGGCGGCATCCAACCGGCGCCGGATCCCCCTCTCCGAATGCGGCAACCGCATAAAGTTGAATGCGGTGATGGGTTACCGTGTGGCGTATATTGGCTATCACCTCACCGGGCGTCAAACGCATTCCGACTACCTCGATGCCGGCTCGCACCGCCGCCTCATAAACCCCCTCACCCTCACGGCAAACGGCCCGCGGCATCTCCCACATACTGGCCCACCACCCACTGTTAGGTCGCTGGCAGAGCAACAGATCACCGTTTTCCCGCCGGATCATGGCACAGACATGGGTCTGTTCAACGATTGATGGTGATCCCAGCCGTTCCGGATATTGGGCTGGGTTCCCATTCATGTTGGCGCGACAGTGGGTAGTAAGGGGACATTCACCGCATCGAGGGCGAATCGGCAAGCAGATCGTTGCGCCCAAATCCATCAGCGCCTGGTTAAAATCGGAAACCCGACGTTCGGGCAATATGCGCCGTGCTGTCTCCCGGATTTGATTTCGAACGCGGACGGATTTATGGGGATTCCCTGCGATTTGAAAAAGCCGCGCAATTACTCGGGTTACGTTGCCATCCACGGCCGGCTCCCTCACGCCAAAGGCGATTGAGGCGATCGCGCCAGCCGTATAGCTGCCGACGCCGGGCAGCTCGCGCAACAGCGCTGGGTTGGAGGGGATTTGGCCTTCGTACCGCTCCACCACCATCCGAGCTAACCGCCAGATAGCGCGCGCCCTGGAGTAGTACCCCAGCCCCGCCCAAACTGAACATACTTCCGCCTCACTTGCCCCGGCCAAAATTTCAAGTGTCGGAAATCGGCTGAGGAAGCGGTGGTAGTAGGGTTCGACGGTCGCAGCCTGCGTCTGTTGCAGCATAAACTCAGCAACCAGCGTTGCGTAGGGGCTGGGCGAGGGCCTCCAGGATAGTGAACGTGAATTGCGGTCATACCACTGTAACAGCGGCTGCCCGATTTCATTCGAGGTGAAAACGACTTCTTCCAAGTGAGTAAAAAACTGCTTCCAATTCGGTCATTCTTGGCCAAATCAATTGGTTGATAGAGTGCAACCTTTTTATCCGTTTTATCGTCTAATTTCATAGTGCTGACGGTATTTTTGCAACCCGCAGCGCTCACCAGACACTATCGGGACAGATCACGTCAAGGAGGTAACCCGGATGGCCGAGTCGGCAACGATGGAACCAATGAGCGGCGTGGGGCGACGTTGGGAGTATCTGGTTGAGAGCATTCATGCTCGCCAATTGAACGTATTGCAGCAGGAGTTGACCCATCGGGGCGAGCAAGGTTGGGAGCTCGTCTGTATGCAAATACCGGTTGGAAATGAGTTTGAGTGCGTCTTCAAACGGCCTGTTTCGCCCACTTAATCCTCAACAACACAAATTCCCAGAAATCAGATTGCGGCGCTATTGAGATGTTCGCTTGCAAGCAGCTTATCAATAGCGCCCTTTTACTCCTAAATCGAAAAACTCTATCAATTAACTGATCCGCTGACCCGGTTCCAGCACGACGATTTCCAGATCATGGAGGTGTGACGTCAACTTCTTTAACTGCTCCACCGTGCCGGTAAGCAGCGGAAAGGTTCCGTAATGCATGGGAATGACGCACGGCACCTTTAACAATTCGATTGCCTTGGTCGCCTCAAGCGGTCCCATCGTGAAGTGATCACCGATCGGCAGCAGCGCGACATCGGGGTGATAAAGCTCACCGATCAAGGCCATATCACTAAACACCGCAGTATCCCCCGCGTGATAGATGGCCATCTCATTGTTGAATCGCACCACGTAGCCGGCCGCCTCACCGCCGTATAGAATCTGCTCCCCATCGGAGATTCCACAGGAATGCAAGGCGTGAGTCATCGTAACCGATATTTCATCAACATTCTGGGTGCCGCCCTTATTCATGGGTAACAGATTGCCGACCCCCTTTTTGCCCAACCATGAGACGGTCTCTACCATCCCCACCACCTTAGCGCCGGTCTCTTTTGCCAGCGAAACGGCATCCCCAATGTGATCGAAGTGGGCGTGTGTGATCAGCATCGCGTCGAGCTGGCTCAGCTTTTTGTGACTGGCGGGGCAGGCCGGGTTGCTGGCAACCCAAGGGTCAATCAGTGTCTGCATCCCAGCCGGCGCCTCAATCAGAAAAGTGGCATGACCAAGCCAAGTTATTGATATTCCATTCAGTTGCATGACGATCCCTCCATCAAGCATCACAAATTTTCAAAGATACGATTATAGAACTCGATCTAACGAGTTTCATCCGATGAAGCGACACCCCCCTGCACCTTCACCATCTCCCAGAGCTCATCGAGCTTTGCGGACCCCAAATCGCTGAGGTTGACGCCCTGCTCCTGCGCTTTCTCTTCCATGCTGCGGAACCGGCGCTCAAACCGCCCCACCATCGCCCGCAACGCATTTTCCGGATCAATTCGGCTCCATCGCGCCAGATTTACCACGGTGAACAAAAGATCTCCGGTCTCCTGCTCCACCTCGTCGAGTTTACCGTTTAAAATAGCCTCTTTCAGCTCCGCAACCTCTTCGTCCAGCTTCAGCAGCACCGATTCGCGATCCGGCCAATCAAAGCCGACCCGAGCCGCCTTCTTTGAGATATCCAACGCTTTCATCAGCGCGGGAAGGTCTTTCGGCACACCATCCAGCGCCGAGGGTCGCCAGTTCTCGTCCTTTTCCGCCCTCTTGATCTGCTCCCAGTTTCGAAGCACGTGCTCCGCGCTCTCCACCTTCACATCGCCAAATACATGCGGATGGCGGTTTAACAATTTGACCGTAATGGCCTCGATCACATCCTCGATGTCAAAATAGTTTTCCTCATTCGCAAGCTGGGCATGAAATATGGGCTGCAAAAGCAGATCGCCCAGTTCTTCACAAAGGCTTTCCATTTCGTTCCGGTCAATCGCCTCGATGACTTCGTAAGCCTCTTCAATCAGATAGCGCCGCAGCGTTTGATGGGTCTGCTGCCGATCCCAGGGACAGCCGCCTTCCCCCCGCAGCCGCGCCATGATCGCAACCAGGTCGGTGAAGCTCGGTCTTCTCAGCTCCAACGGAACCGGCGGCAGATAGAGGCTGGTTAAATAGTTGACGTTTCGGCGGTCGAGCTGAAATAAAGGGATTTTTTCAATGCGCTGCTGCCCCTCCACCCCAGCCGCTTCCACAATCGTAATTTCCCAATCATCCGGGTATATCTGCTGAAGCGTAAGCTTCACCTCGGAGGCGCTGCTCTTATCCGGTACTTGGAAGATGATGACCGGTAACGATGGGTTTAGGTTCGACCGTTTCAGTGACAACCCATCCAGCAACTGGATGCCCTCCCCAACCGATAAACTCAGCGCGGCGCATACGGCCTCAATGAAGCCGGGTGAAGCGATTACTTTCAATTCGATGCCTTGAGCCTTTGCCATCTCGATGATCAGCTCCACCGATTTCTCGCCCACCAGCGGATGACCGGGCACCGCATAAGCCACATCACCCTCTTTTGCTTCAGCGAGCACCGTTTCAGCGATGATCCGGTAGAGCGTTTCGTAGTCCGGTGCTTTTTCATAGAGGTAGTCCAGATCGGTAAATTCATAACCCATCTCGCGAATCCAATCAACGACCGGATGTCTGGAGGTTCGCAAAATCACTTTGCGGGCGGTTTGAATTGTATCTAGGGCAGCCGGGCTGATGTCATTGCGGCCGCCCGGCCCCAAGCCAACGATCAGGATCATTTCGCCTCTGATATTGAAGGGGTTATGGTGCTGCCGCCGGTTGTGGTTGCAGCAGGTTCTGGTATTTCTTGAGATAAATCTCGATCTTCGACTGCTTTCTGAAGTCGCTCAGCATGGAACTCTCCCGCTGCGTGAGGTTCGGTACTTTCTGCGAGAGCAGTATGTGCTCGATCTCCACCTGTACGTCGGAAAGCGGCTGCAGCATCGCCGGAATCTTGTCCACCAACTGAGCGATCACATACACTGGAATGGGATGACTGCCACTCGGGCCGCTCGCATTCGCGACGAGCTTTATCGGACTGGTATATTGCCCCGGCTTTAATTTTTGAACCGCATTATAGAGCGGCGGCGGCATGGTGGCTTGTGTTTGCATGCCGATATCGCCGTTTTTAGAGCGCGAGGCCGGATCATCCGAAAGCTGCATCGCCACGCTCTGAAATGCGACCCCCGATTTCAGTGATGCAAGCGCCTCTTTGACTTTTGCTGGATCCGCGATTTCGATGGCGCGCAAATGATACTTTTCCGGTATCGTAAAACCGGTTTTATTCTGTTGATAGTACTGCTGTATCTCTTGAGGTGACACCGTTACGCCTTGCGTTGCGATGTTGAGCAGCGAGCGGCTGAAGGTTACCAACCTTTTGAGCTCAGCATCGGTAGTTCCTGGAAACAGCCCCGATTGAGTCGGGAATTTACGGGCGAAGGCCATCTCGGCACTGATCTGCTGGGGCGTCGGCGTGACCTTATCTTTTTTTGCCAACTGAACCGCCAACTCATAGTTTATGAGATCGCTCAAAGCAACCTGGCCGGCTGTTAACAAGCGTCCCTGTTGAGCGACCGTCTCCAAATCGCGGACATTGATATCCTGACACTGCTGATTGAACTCTTTGGCCGTAATTGCATGGCCGTTCACCCGAGCGACTACCTCTTCTCGATTGCATCCTGCCAGAGTCACCATTGCGGCCAACAACCCAATCAGCGCCATCTGTTTGGGCTGGCGCATCCTAATCAATTTCAATAAGATCAATCTCCTTCTTGATTAACTTGAAGCTCTTTTTTCCCGCAGGCCGATAATAACCTCGACCTCTCCCTCCGACAGCCCGATCTGCTTGGCGATGACAGCGGTCGGGATTCCACCATCGGCCAGCGTGAAAATTTTTTTCTGGATATCGTCATCCTTTACTTCCAATACGTCGGTGCCGTTCCCACCGATACCCGAAATGCGCTTTTCTATTTCATCCAGCGCCGCGCTAAGCTCCGTCACTCTCTTCTCATTCTCAATCCGCCCCATTTCGCTCACATCGTGAATCTGCCGGGGCAGATTTTCAACCGCAGCCTGGATTGATCGCAATTCGGCCATCATCGCGTTCAGCTCCGACTTGGCTTGCTGAAAAAGAACCCAGCCGCCAATCAGCAGTAATGCGTTAACAGCCAGTACAATTAAACCCCAATCCATGCTCTTCCTCTATCGGCAGCGCCATCCGAAACTGACTGAATCAAGCTTGAATATCCAAGTGATGAACCGGTGCTTCTTTTCCTTTATCTTGGGATTCATCATCTTTATCCTCGACGGCTTGAGCGGTCTTTTTGTACTCCTCGCTGACCTCAATTTTATCCACCGCGGTCTCATCGTCGCCCTCTTCAGCCTGCTTCTTGCCATCATAAGGCGTACCGGGGCGCTGCTCCTCATCGTCACGAACGTCGGAGTCTCGCTCCACCTTTCTTAACGTATCGGGTGTGGTGGGTACTGGAGGCTGAATGCGATCCGTCGGTCCGATTCCCATTTCTTCATTCCTGCATCGTACCAGAGCTTTTTCACTCTTCTCCCTGTTTCAAACAGTGGGATAGACAATAACAATCAGTTTTTTTAACCATAACGCTCCGATTCAGCGGCGGTGTAGCAGCGCCGTCCGCTGCAACCGGTTGTATGCTCCGCCCTTGGCCAGAATCCATCGCTCACACCAGCTTGAAAAGTGTGATGGGAGACAGCTTCGCTTCGAGAGCCGCCACAATCTGTGCCAACTCAACCCTGGCTTCGGCCTGAAGCCCAAGGCATGCCGCGATTCCGTCGGCGTCGGTACTCACCCTCGATTGCATCCCCAACTTGTACGATCGGTCCGGTTGGTTCTCCAGTCGGTACACGTGCATGTGCATCGCATCGCCAAGTACGGCCGGGTTCTTCAAATGCTCAAAGGTAAACTCCTTCGTCATGTAACCAAAGAGCTTGTCTTGGAGTACAAGAGCCAGTTTCTTGTTGACGTGCTCGAAGGTTTGAATCTTGTGGTGCATCTGGACCAAGATCGTCTTCGCGGTCATCTTCCAATTCATGCCGTATGGCTTCGTGGATGACTCCTCCTTATCCCCGCGTGGGACGCCGAGCTTCTTGAGCAGTCGCTGCCGTTCCGGCCATACGGTGCCGGTAGTATCCAGAGTCTGAATCTCAATTCCGACGAAATCCTTCACCTTGCCCTTTCGAGCCGACGCCAGGAAGTAGTCAACGCTCCCACCTGGAATAGAGACCTCTTGAAGGATGTGAAGCTCGTTTCCCGGTTCGTGCGTGGTTAACAAGTGAAGGCAGTCGGTGAATATCTGGCGTCGTTCAAGAAGGCGCGTCGGGCAGATCACTACCGGCTCCTGCTCCTTTCCGTAGAGAACGGTGCACGAGCCTACGGAAGTGCCGGGGTCGCTCTTGCGAACCTTATAGCATGTCTTCGACAGAAATGGACACTGCTGCTCACGCACGACTCGCGACCAGTCCTTTCGCCGACTTTCGGCTGAGTGACCGAATAGCTCGGCAACCGTACTCATAGGAGCGTCGTGCATCGTTCCTCTGCAATCTTTAGGTAGTGGCTTGAAATGTCGATCCCGATAGACTGACGCCCTAGGTTATGCGCTGCCAGAAGAGTAGTACCCGTCCCGCAGAACGGATCAAGCACTACCCCCCCATGCGGGCACGTCGCGAGAATGGGAATGCGGCACAGGTCCACCGGGTACGGTGCGTAATGGGTCTCCCTCTTCTGTGTGTCTTCGGGCATGATGTCCCATACATCGGCCGGTTTGCTTCCGTTCGGATGGTACCGGAGGATGTAGAATCCTCTATCGCGCAGCTCCTTGGCTCGGCCCGAGACCTTTTCGTTGTCGGAGTGGGTCGTGCGTTGTTGACCGCGAATAATCATTCGGAAATCCGATATGCGTCCTGCACCGACGTCTGCCAGAACCTGGTCCAACGCTTTGAATGCCGCTTGTTTTTCTTCCTCGCTCAGCGTTGTGGAGAGTTCGATCTGCCGCTTATAACGGACCCCAGAAACGCCGGTGGCAGATACGACCGCTCCATTAACGACACGCGCCTCCCTGGGCTTTGAACGAATCGCGTCAGCGTCGTAGTAGTACTTCGGCTGCTTCACGAAGTGAAAGACATATTCGTGAACGTTGCCGAGGCGATCTTTCGTGTTGTCCATGCCGCTCTTGACTTTGTTCCAGATCACGCTGTTGCGCAGAATCCAGCCTTGTCGGTCAGTGAGTTCGAGCGCCACTCGCCAAGGAATGCCAGCCAGGCCCTTATCCAGGTAGGTATCGCCGATGTTGAGCCAGAACGAACCCTCGGGTTTGAGAACACGCTTCAGTGAAAGGAAGATGTCCAGCAGGTGACGGATAAACTCCTGATAGTCATCCTCAAGCCCAATGCCTCCGCCTTCGTACTCGCGTTTGCCCCAGTACGGCGGTGAGGTCATAGCGAAGTCAATGGACGATGTGGGTAGATGGTCTAGGACGCTCCGTGCGTCGCCTAGGAGAAGGAGGGGCTGAAGGCGGCCATTAGACAAGTACGCCTCCACTCTTTCGGCGTAACTCGTCCCGACGATTGAACGGGCCGGATTCACCGGCTGTGAATCCTTGCTCTTGATTGTCGTCTCCAGGTTCCTCATGTTGTTTATGTTTCTTGCATCCTTTATTGTGACCATGGCACCCACAGGGCATAACTATTGAATAGCAGTAATGAAAGAAACGGTTGCATTTTTTACGTTTTTTACCTTCGTGCTATTTTATCACAAAAATGCCATTTCAACACTTTAATTCCACGCTTCATTGGTCTATAATGTGTTATTCACCGTTCGCTTCAAGCTTAAAAAACGATGAAGGTGACTATCGGAAATAAACCCGGCGCCTGTGCCGCCCCGTACATCGCTGCCACCCAAAGAAAGGAGAAACGAACCGATGCGTAAGCTGTTTTTTGTCGTGGCCACTGGTTTAGCCGTATTCGGAACGAACGTCATGCCCACCCTCGCATCACCCATGCACCCCCCGCTCGTTCAACCGAAAGCACCTTATTTCCAACTTGCAACCAACTCGAAGCAACTGGCTACGGCAACCATTTCACCAAACACCACCCTTCCCATTCTGATCGCCCTGGATCAAACTTCGTCCAGCAGCAGTCAATCCAGCCAAAATGCGAAGCCGAGCTGGTCCCTATCCTGGACCGAACCGATTGCGTCTACTGCCAGCCGCATTGCGGTGGGCAATACGGTGGCCGACGGATTGCCTCGGATCATCGCCCTCGATGCGGATAAGACAACCTTGAGCATCTGGAAGTGGGATGGAAGCGCCTTTACCCAGGAGGCCACCATTAACGGCGGCTCCCACGCGGATCAATACGTGGTGGGCAATTTCACGCCCAGCAAACCGGCCGAAATCGTGATGCCAGGACGTTATTTTTACTGGAACGGCAAAAAATACACCGGCTTCACCGACAACGATCTCACCGCAATCACCGGGTTCGCTCGCTTCTCCGATGGAACCGAAAACTTCTTTTATTTCGATGGTTCCAGCACCCCGGCAACCTTCACCATTGACCTCAAATCGAGTAAGAACTGGCTCACTTACGGCCGGATGATGTCGCAGCCGCTCCCTACCGGCAGCGACTACCGGTTGTTGATCACCCATGGCTCACCCGAAATGTTGCAAAACTTCGCGCCGGCACAGATGGCTCAAGCCGGAGTTTTAGGATACATTGATCCGAAAAACGACGGCAACCTCTATGGCTTCGGCGGTTGGATGAGCACGAAAGGCCCTAATGCGGGCAATTTTCTCGTGGTTACCGATGCCTCCATGTTCGGCCCGATGGGAATGAACCCCAGCGCGCCGATCTACTGGCGCAGTCCCAAATTGGACGGCAAGCTGCTGGATATCGCCCCTTGCCTAGATCCAAAGGACGGCAAGACCAAAGGTTTTCTCGTGTTATTGGCCACCGGCGCCAACGGTGATAGTCGCACCCTACAGTTCTATAAATTAAATTAATAAGTAGCCAGATTTGCTACTCATATCGTCCAAAGAGGTCGTTGAAAAAGTCGCAGAGCTCCACCATTTCGTCATTCCCGCATGGCTCCACTCCAGTGGAGTGGATGGCGGGAATCCATTCTCCTGCATACCGGTAGGCAGAAAGGTTGATGCTCTGGATTCCGGGTTCCGCTTTGCGGCCCCGGAATGACGACCCAGGGGTGATACGGTATTTTTCAACATCCTCCTCAAAGCGCAGCCGATCCGTTGGCTGCACTTTTTTTCTGGCGCGACGATGTTTCTCCTCCATCGGAATGGACTCAACTCTCTGGGTGATTTTTGACGCAGGCGCTCACTTCTACTCTTTTACCGATCCTGAGAGAGGGCTCGGGAAGACTGGGATTGCTTCGATTCGCTCGCAATGACATTCCCTCGTAGGGACGCACACACAGATGCGCCCCTACGAGGGGGAAGACTGAGGTATTTTAGGCGACCAATGATATCACAAATCATTCCCGCATAACTGAATGCTTTCCCATCCATCGCAACCGCATACGACCATTCATAAATATGCTATGCTAAATATTATGACCTCCATTGAAATGGAATCAATATCAAAATGCCCGTTCGACCCGCCAACCGCTTAATCAACGAGACCAGCCCCTATTTGCGGCAGCATTCCCACAATCCAGTTGACTGGTATCCGTGGTGTGAGGAGGCTCTCCAGCGTGCCAAGGTTGAGAACAAGCCAATCCTGCTCTCCATCGGTTACTCGGCTTGCCATTGGTGCCATGTGATGGAAAAGGAATCGTTTGAGGATAAAACTACCGCTCAGCTTATGAGCCAGCATTTCGTATGCATCAAGGTGGATCGGGAAGAGCGCCCTGACCTGGATGCGGTTTATATGGCGGCCGTTCAGATGATGACCGGTCGCGGCGGCTGGCCGATGACCGTTTTTTTGACGCCGGATCGAATCCCGTTCTATGGGGGCACCTATTTCCCGCCGGAAGATCGCTACGGCATGCCCGGTTTCCAAAAGGTGCTGCTGGCGGTATCGGAGGCATTTCAAAATCGCCGTGCTGAAATCGAGCAACAAGGCAAGGCGATCGTGGAGGAGATCGACCGTCGCCTTGACCAGCAGATGCCACCTGGGTTGATAACCGACGACATACTGGATGAGGCTTTTAGTGCCCTACACAAAGGCTTCGATGCCCGGTATGGCGGATTTGGCGACGCCCCAAAGTTTCCTCAACCGATGGTGCTGGAATTTTTACTACGCTATTCCCATCGAACCGGTCGCTCATCCCCGCTGGAGATGGTGGAGATCACCTTGCAAAAAATGGCTTACGGGGGCATTTACGACCAAATCGGCGGCGGATTCCATCGCTACTCGGTGGATGAGCATTGGCTGGCTCCTCATTTTGAAAAGATGCTCTACGATAACGCTCAGATGGCGTCGCTCTATCTCCACGTTTTTTTAATGACCGGGAAGCCCCTCTACCGGCGCATCTCCGTTGAAACGCTGGACTATCTTTTGCGAGAGATGCAGCATCCGGAGAGCGGCTTTTGCTCCAGTCAGGACGCCGATACCGATGGCGAAGAAGGGCGTTATTTCCTCTGGACATCCACCGAAATTAAGGCGATTTTGGAGGATAGATCAGCCGACTTTTGCCGATATTTCGATGTCTCCGAGAGCGGAAATTTCGAGGGGGAAAACATCTTGCATTGGAGCGGCACCGAAACGAGCGCCGAGAATCACGAAATGAACGGGTTTTTCTCCGAGGATCGCCGGCAATTAGCAGACGTTCGAGAAGGCCGTGTTAAACCAAATCGGGATGACAAGGTGCTGGCAAGCTGGAACGGCCTGATGATATCGGCGCTTGCTGAAGCCGGAGTCGCCTTGAATCGCACCGACTATCTGGAAGCCGCAATAAAGACCGGTAACCGCCTGCTCAAGACGATGGCGATATCAGTGGAAAAGGACTGGTATCGAATACCACACACCCTACCCACTCTAAGCCGACGCAATGAAAACGCTGAAAATCCGGTTAGCTTTCTGGAGGATTATGCGCTTGCCGCCGACGGCTTTTTGCGATTATTCGAGGCGACCGGTGATCCGCAATGGCTCGATGCGGCGGTAAAGCTGGTTAAAACAATGAACCGATTTTACACCGATCCCCAAGGCGGCTACTTCACCACCGCCGAAGACGCCGAGGTTCTGATCAGCCGGCCTAAGGAGACCATGGATAACGCCGTTCCGTCCGGCAACTCAGTGGCTTGCGAGGTGCTGCTGCGCCTCGCGGTGCTCACCGGCGATCACACCTACGAAAGTTCAGCCGCCGCCTACCTACGCTCTTTGCGATTGGCGATGTCTCGATACCCCACCGCCTTTGGGCGTCTGCTCTGCGCCGCCGACCGTTTTATCGGTCCCATCCAGGAGCTGGTAATTATCGGAAACCGGGAATGGCCCTCCACCGATGAGCTGCTTCAAGTCGCTCGCTCTCAATACCGCCCCAACCTAATGATCGTCTACTGGGACAAAAAAGTAAGCCTTGATATTCCGCTATTGGAAGGACGGGATTGTAATGAGGGCGAAGCGGTCGCCTTTCTGTGCGAAAACGGCCTTTGCCGAATGCCGACCTCCGATCCGCAGGGATTGAAGGACCTATTTTCCAATCCATTGAAGTAGACGCCCTGAACTCACTGAAGCCGCCTGCCCATTACCCGCAGTACGCGGCACGCTTGCAAGTGCTGCTCCAATTACAATTCAGTCTTCAATTGGTTGCCCAATCGTTTGCTTTTTTTGAATCATCGGGGAATCCTTTTCAAAAAGCAGAAAGAGGGGAAGCATAAAAAGAAACGTCAAAAACATGATGTGAAACACATCATTAAAAGAGAGGATGTCCGCCTGGGTTTGCACCGAATAATCCAGCAACTGGTAAGCCTGTTGGGAAGCGGTAATGGAAGCGGGACCGCCATGGGGATATAGGTACATATTGGTAGCGCCCGGCGTTTTCAGGCTAAATGCCGGTAAAGGCGTCCCATGCATTTCAAACAGATCGCCGGTCAAGCCACCCAATCGAGTGGCCAAAGCCGGATTTTCTGGGTTAACGTACCCAGCTAAAACGGATCGGTGATACGCTTCCCGCCGCGAAAGAATAGTGGTCAAGATGGCAATCCCAAAGCTGCCGCCCAGTTGACGGGTCACCCCATAAATGCCAGATCCACTCGAAATGTCGCCGGGCGGCAATCCGGCCAGCGTAGCCAGTGTTACCGGTATTGCCAAAAAGGCCAACGCCATACCGCGTAAAATCAAGGGAATCATCAATTGGATCGGGCCAGTGTTTGGCGCAAGGGTTGAAAACATAGACAGGGACACAATTAAAAGACAGGTTCCAAAAATGGCCAGCACTCTTGGTGGATAGCGGGTTAATAGCTTTCCCACGAAAGGCATGCTGAAGGCGGTTGCCAGGCCGCTTGGAATCAGCGCAATGCCACTGGCGGTTGCATTGTAGTTCTGCACGCTTTGAAGAAAGATAGGCAATACGAAAGTGCTGCCATATAAACCGAACCCTAGTACCAGTCCGGCCACTGATCCGACCGCTAATCCCCGGTGTCTCATTACCTTTAATGGAACTGCTGGGGCTAAGCTCTTCAGTTCCCAAACTACAAAAACAATCAGCCCGATGATGGTGGATGCCGTCAGCAAAACAATCAGATGAGATTCGAACCAATCTAAGCGATTACCGCGTTCCAATACAGTCTGCAATGAGCCCATCGAGACAGCCAGGAAGAAGATACCGAACCAGTCCGCTTTGGTGCTGGGGCGCTTCTGATAAGGGGAGTTTCGGACAAAAAGCATGGTTAGGATAATGGCGGCGGCGCCTATCGGTATATTGACAAAAAATATCCAGCGCCAGGTCATGTTGTCGGTGATCCAACCGCCTAAGGCAGGTCCTAGCGTCGTAGCAATGACCACTCCGGATGTCCGAATCGCTTGTATCATGGGTATCTGCTCAGGGGGGCAAATTTCCAGGAGGGCGGCCTGGCTGACCGTCATCAACGCCGCTCCGCCGCCCCCCTGGATGACGCGAAAGAAGATCAGCTCATAAAGCGTGTGCGCATTACCACAAAAGAAGCTGGCAACGGTAAAAATCAGCATCGAGCCGGCGAGATATCGTTTGCGGCCGAAATAGGCGGATAACCAGCCGGTTAACGGCATTACAATCGCCATCGCAGCGATATAACCGGTTGCAACCCATCCGATTTCGTCAAGGGTTGCCCCCAAATTACCCATCATACTCGGAATTGCTACATTAACGATGCTGGTATCCAGTACCTGCATCATAATGCCGACGCTCAACGCCAGCAGGACAAGAGCGCGTTCAACTGCCGTATAGTTGAGATAGTCGGGGCGGATGGCATCCTCTCCGCCCGGCTTATCGGAGTTTTCATTTCGCATATCATGCTTTCAATGCGGTGCGCTAATCAACCATTGGCGATCTCATTTTTGTGGGACGCCCCTTTTTAAATAGCAACAACACCGGCATTGCGAACAAGCAGATCATTGCCATTACCCAGAAGGCATCCGCAAAAGAGAGAACAGCCGCCTGTTGCTGAATTATATGGTCTAAAATGAAATAGGCCTGCTGAGTGGCGACATGAGGGGCACCGCTGCCGGAATGGGGATAGATATAGGCATTAAATGCGGCGAGTGGGTTGCTGCCAGTTAGTGGCATCGGAGCGCCCCCGGCAAAGTAAAGATGCTGGGCAATGCCGCCAAATCGAGTGAAAAAGTTTGGGTTCTGAGGGTTGACATAGCTGACCAGCACCGAGCGATGGTAGGCTTCACGCCGATCTAAAAGGGTGGCCAGAAACGCAATGCCCATGCTCCCGCCCAGTTGTCGCGATAAATTGAACAGGCCGGTACCAGAAGCGATCTGTTTCTCAGGCAGGTCTAACAGCGATGCGATGACAAGCGGTGTGTACAGGAATCCCATTGATGCGCCCCGCACGATAAGCGGTAACAACATTTGTGAAGGCCCGGTCATAGGTGTTATTCCAGCCAGCATCAACATCGCGATCACAATGCCAAACGCCCCGATCAGCGCTAAATTTCGAGGCGCATAGCGGCCAAGCAACCTCCCCACAATAGGGAGTGCAATGGCGGTCGCCAGACCGCCTGGAAATAAAATCAAGCCGGTCTCTTCCGCACTGAACCCTTGTATAGTCTGCAGAAAAACGGGCAGAATAAAGACGGCTCCATAGAGGCTGAAACCTAATACGAGAGCGTAGAGGGAACCGGCCGCCAACCCCCGATCGCGCAACACCCTTAAGTCAACTGCTGGAGCTTCAATCCGTAGCTCCCAAATTATAAAGATAAACAAGAATAAAATTGAGGTAATGATGAGTCCCACGATCAGATGAGATTCCAGCCAGTCCAATCGCTCGCCACGTTCAAGAACCGTTTGCAGCGACCCTAGCCCAATTGCCAGAAACGCAATACCGATCCAATCCGCCCTCGCTCCGGATCGCCTTTGGTAAGCCGAATCCTTTACGAAGAGCGTTGTGAGGATGGCGGCCATCGTACCGATAGGGATGTTGACAAAAAATATCCATCGCCAGGTGTAGTTATCGGTTATCCAGCCGCCCAAGGTAGGGCCGATGGTCGGCGCCACCATAATCCCAATGCCGAAGATCGCCTGAACCATCGGAACTTGATTGGGTGGAAAAATCTCGATCATCGTTGCCTGAGCGGTGGAAAGCAGCGCCGCTCCACCGGCTCCCTGCAAAACGCGAAAGAAGATCAACTCGTAGAGCGTATGGGCGTTGCCGCAAAAGAAGCTGGCGGTGGTGAACAAGATGATCGAGCCGGCCAGGTATCGGCGGCGCCCAAAATGAGAAGACAACCAGCTCGTCAAGGGCAAAACGATGACGTTGGCGATGATGTAGCCAGTGGAGACCCAGCCGATCTCGTCCAGCGTGGCCCCCAAGTTGCCCATCATATCGGGTATGGCTACGTTGACGATGCTGACGTCCAGCACCTCCAATATTGTGCCCATAAGCACCGCCAACATAATGACGATTCGGGCTGCATTGGTATAGTTTAGGTATTCAGGGCGATTATTTACGCTTGGGTCAACGCGATTGGCCATTATCGTTTTCGTTCATTTGTGCTGATAGTAACCACCGTTGACATACCAGCTCGAATCCGGTTCTCATCTTTCTGGTTAGGATATAAAACGACTTTGACCGGTATGCGCTGCACTACTTTGGTGAAGTTGCCGGTTGCATTATCCGGTGGGAGCAAAGCAAATATTGCACCGGTTCCGCCGGCTATACTTTGGACGTAGCCCTTGAATTCACGGCCCGGCAGTGCATCTATCGTGATTACCGCCTTTTGGCCGGTATGTATGTGAGTGAGCTGTGTCTCTTTGAAATTGGCGGCGACCCATGGCAAGTCGGTCGGCACCAATGCCAGCAACGGTTGGGAAGGCAGCACCGCTTCTCCCACCGTTACTGTCTTCTCGCTGACAATTCCATCACAAGGGGCAGTGATCCGTGTCCAAGCTAAATTAATTTCAGCCGTTCGCAGCGCAGCCTCCGCCTGTTTAATATTGGCGAGCGCGTGTTGGTGCTGTGCCTGCAACATAGAGATCTGTTTCGGCAACGCGTCGGCCTGATTTAATACACCAAAAGCCTGGACTTGATGAGCGATTTGCTGCTGCTTGGCCTGTTCTGCGGCGGACAATGCGGCCTGGCTTTGCCTTAAAGCCGCATGGACGGAGGCCGCCTTGCGTTCCGCATAAGCGAGGCATGCTTTGGCCTGGACAACCGCCGATTGAGCCGCCTCCACCTGTCGCTTGGCGGCGGCCTCCTGTGCCTGACGCTGAATGACGTTGGCTTTTGCCTGTTGTATCTGCTCCTCTTGGCTGAGGTAGACGGCTTTGGCGGTATCGTAGGCGGTTTGTGCGTTATCGGAATCCTGCTGACTGACCGCCTCCTGAGCATACAGGGTCTGGATACGGTGATTATTCCTTTGGCTCTGAAGCATCTCGGCCGCATCTGCCTGCAAAACGGCCTCCGCCGTCTTAACCGCCGCTTTGTTGGCATTTGTAGCCGCCGCAGCCGCCTCCTCCATCTGCTGCGCCTGCGCTAAATTAGCTTGAGCGGTCGCAATTTGCGACTTTGCGCTCGCCACGTTGGCCTCCGCACCGAGCAAGTCGGCTCTGGCGCCGGTAATCCCCGCCTTCGCCTGCATAATGCCGGCGCTTGAAGCCGCGATGGCGCTGTCCGATACCTCCACCCCGCCTTTCGCCTGCATGATCTGGGCCGATCCAGTCAACTGAGTATAGCTGACCTGTATCCCGGCGCTGTTTGCAGTAGCAATTGCCATCGCCAGATTTGCTTTTGCCTGCGCAACGGCTGCGCGGAAGGGGCGGTCATCAATTAAGATCAACAACTGCCCTTTCTTCACCACCTGATTATCTCTTACCAGTACTGACTTTACATATCCCGAAACCTGGGGCGCAATATTGTAAATATGGTGGGTTACATAGGCGTCATCGGTGCTTTCATGGGTGGAGCTGAATAGGTAGTATTTATATCCATACCAACCTCCGATGATCAAGATGATTGGTAGGATCACTCTTAGCACAAGCTTTTTGAATGTACCGTTACGGCCATTCCCGTTCCCCAACGAGGTCTCCGCATTAGCATTCGATCCGCTTTCGCTCGATGGATTCATATTTAAGCTATCTCCTGAATTGAAAGATTGAAGCGATTAGGTCACCACTCGTGGATACAATCGAGCGCCCAGCATTACCAGAACGATGGTTACCAATAATAGAACCGTTAGATCCAAAAAAAGGCCTTGGTTTGCCACACCGCCTGCGCCAATCCCCTTACTCCGGCTGAGATCGCTTTGCCGAGAACCAGCGCCGATCTTGGGGTTGGGCTGGCCAATAGTTTATGCACAATGCCGAGATCGCGTTCCCAGATAATGGCGATGCAATGCCGACTGGGCGATCTCAAGCCGGCGAATCATGCCGCCGGAATAGTCCCGCACCATCTTATCGGCCGCTCCATCCAATCCCATAAACTGCAACGCAGCCCGTACTCGATCTTCCCGCTCTTTGCGCGGCAGGTCATAGAGCTTGGCGAATATCAGCAAGTTCTCATAGCCGCTCAAAGCTCCATCAGCCGATAAACCTTGAGGCACGTAACCGATTACACGCCTCACCGCGCCGACTTGACGGACGATATCCAAGCCGGTTACTTTCGCGCTACCGGATGTGGGCGGCAGCAACGTGGTGAGCATCTTGATGGTCGTGCTTTTGCCGGCGCCGTTAGGGCCAAGCAGACCACACATCTCACCTCGACTCACCGAAAACAAAACCTCGTTCACCGCGATAAAGGAGCCGAAGCACCGCGTCAAATTTTTGATTTCGAGAATGCCAGACATCGGTTCAATTCGCTCTCATCAGCAGCAGTGGGGAGTTTGTTGAAATAACGATTGGAGTGTTCTCATCGCATCGGTAACTTGAGTGCGATCCTCATCGTTGAGCGTAGCAATCGCCTCTCGAATTCGCAATCCGACCAATTTCTTTGCTTCCAACATTATTTCTTCTCCAACTTCGGTCAGTGTGATCGTCACGCAGCGCCGATCGGTAGAGGACTCCTCCCTCACCACATAATTTCTTTCAACCAGAACTTCAACATGCTTCGACATAGACGGCAATGAGTAGCCAAGATCCGCCGCGACCGAGGAGAGTGAAGCCCCATTAAAGCGATTAAGGTAAAACAGCACTCGCACTTGAGGTAAATCCAGCCCCAGATAGTGGTGCTTTTTCACTGTACTACGAATGACCGTCATAATTACGGGAATCGTCTCAAGAACCAGCTCGGAGCATTCCTGAATAGCATCCATATCAATACTTTCCTTTAGAAACTATTTCATCAGTAAATTATACGTATTATCGGTGAAAAAAGTCAATCGTGGAGAAGGAGTTCAGTTTTACGGGAATGATTTACAACAATATTGGATGCACCCCCACCCCAGCCCTCCCCCGTAAACGGGGGAGGGAATCCGGACTGGGTCTTAGCGATTACTACGTCGCATCACATCCTTGCCTTCCACCTTAAGCTTGCCCTACTCTCTTCCCCCAGCCCGCTCAACCAGGATTGGGGAAAAGTTGGAGTGAGGGCTTCCTGCCTAAACTGCCCACAAAACTGAACTCTTTTTATGAGGTGTGTAATGGCTGGAACTGCTGATACAGTTACTACAGCGCCTCCCGTTTCATACTATCCGGACGCTGGGCGAGCTGACGTAATTCAGGTACTGTTCGCGCACACCGCCACGTTGAGCATCGCCCCGGTGCAGCAATATCCGATAATGGAACTCCAAGACCTTACCGTGCTGCAACCGAACGCTTCCATCTTTTAAACCGTTCGTATAGGCGCTGTAAGCAAAGGGGTTGGCGGCCATCAATCCATAGTTTCGGACGTGCCAATGGGTGGGATACCGAAAGCTGAGGGGATGATCCATTACCGCTATTCCCCCATGGCGACCGTCCACTATGCCGCTGTAGTCGCACCAGTGGGCGGCTTTACCCCATGTTTCAGCCTCGTTAATGCCGCCGTAACAATTTTCGATCCGACCCCCGTGATCCACATCCATGGAAGTTGCGACCCGTATCGCAACGATGCCGCCCTCCTTGGTATCCCCGAAATGAGCGGCTCCGTAAATCGCCTTGAGCTGAACATCGAAATCGAGCAGCACCCACTCCTCACCGGTACTCCAAAGGCCAACCGCAAGTCGCTCCTGAAGCAGCGGCTTTCCCTCCGCGTCGGTCCAATCGGCGATTGCGGCGAAACCACCGTAGACCGGCCCCTCTTCAATCCGCTCCAGATGCTGGTGCCTGGTAAAGCCATGCCCGGATTCTTCTGACCAATTATCAACCCCGTTCACATCACCGTAAGCGCAGTAAAGCGATCGGTGATGCGGATGATCGTGAACTTCGCCCGGCGCATCCCGGCGCATCGGGTAATGGCGTGTCAAGGAGACTCCGTCCGGTCCGATCAGCGGGTAAAAGTAGGGTCTCGCCGGCCCATTCATCCAATATGAAGTAACCAGACGATCGTTCGAATGTAACTCGATGTGATCGTCGTATCGCTTGATTTCAACTCCGGTGGTTACGCCCGATACCTTCTCAACCTGTAGTTGAACGGTCTCATCCGCCCTGCTTTCCGGCAATACAAATTGCAGATTCGATTCATCATCAATGGTTACAATTTGCCCGGCTATGTCGCAATTCATTCCGACCAACCGCACCGATTGAGGCTTGGATGATTTCCATGGAATCGTTAATGGACAGCTCCGTCGGTGATGGGCGCCGGATGCGATCTCAATCGCCTCAGACATATTTTTCTCCACCAGTTGATTTGGCCGCTCCGCCGATCATCGCCGATCCTCCCGCACTAACCAAGGAGTGACAGAGAGTCAACAGGCTCTCGCGCGCAATGGTTTCTGGATCCGGCGAATAATCGAATACTTCCACTGAGACAAAACCAGCGTAGTGGATGCTCTCCAGAGCTTGCATAATCGGCACGAAATCAGTGTCGCCAAAGCCCGGCCCGCGACGATTGGCGTCATTGGCGTGGCAGTGGGCAATCAAGGGTCCGTGCTGGACAATGAGCTCCGGGATGCTTTTACTTTCCGAACAAGCGCTCTTTACATCGAGGATGGTTTTCAATGCGGGGTGTTGTGCGATCTGGATCACCTCTAGCGCTTCATCCAGCGTATTGATGAAATCGGCCTCCGGGCCGGGCAGCGGCTCGAGGCAGAAGGTGATATCGCAGGAAAGTGCACGGTCGAGCGCCGGGCGGATTGCCTGGATGAGGCGCTCGACCGCCTCCTTCCTGGATGATGCCTCGCTGAGCCGGCGCTGATTGGGAGATCCCAACACCATAATGTGGCCGCCTAAATCGTAACAAAAATCGACCAGTGATAGCATGTATTCACCGGTCGTTTCTCTTTTTTCCTTATCGGCGGTCGTCAGTGACAGCCCTTTCGGTGAGACCAGCAGCCAGTGCAATCCCACCACTTCCAGCCCCACCTGCTCGGCGCACCTTCGCAGATGAAGGCGGGCGCGTTGGTTCAAGCTCCGCACATCATCCGCTAAGGTATAGGGCGCAATCTCGATCCCCTGATACCCAAGCTCCGACGTCTTTCTGCACGCCTCCGACCAGCCCCAACCTTGGTATGTCTCATTGCAAATTGCTAGTTTCATTGAGCCACCTCCATACAACATTAATCACCCGGATACATGCGGATTCCAAATTCGGTTAGGTTTTTTAATAACTTTTATAAAGCAAGCAGTTGCTCTTAAGAGGTTGTTGAAAAAGGCTTAAACACTAAATATACAGACGTTTTATATTCTATTTCACGCTCAATTTAAAGAATATATTGGGTTATCATAGGCATATATTCGACTTTTTCAACAGTCTCATAAGGAGTTATCGTCTACCGCTTAATATGGGTTTGTCGGACTGGCACATAGGGTATATTAGATTTTTTAACAACCACATAATAGAAGCCCTATTCTACTTCTAGGCACCGAACTCTTTTAGTATCTGTGCGAACTCATTATATCCCTTCTCTTGGACAATCATTAACGCGGTCTCGCCTTCACTATCTGTATCATTTACATCTGCCCCCAACTCCAATAACCATCGGACAATTTGGGTATATCCTAGATATACTGCTTGTATTAACACAATAGGTGCGTTGACGTTCGCACCAGCATCGAGCAGAATCCGAACCGTCTCATTATCTCCGGATTTTACTGCCCATCGTAAAGCAGTCCCATCGAGATTGGTGATGGCATTGACGTCCGCTCCCGCTTTAATCAGCATCCGGACAATATTTGCACGACCTTCCGCTGCAGCCCACATAAGAACCGTTTCGGTATCATTATCTCTCGCATTAGGATCTGCCCCT